>CAZGGE010000101.1:0-11172 GCA_964524285.1 uncultured Pirellulales bacterium | reverse complement strand
TTTTTCACACTCTCACAATCCCAGAAAAACTCATCAAAAGCATCATCGCATTGAAGAAGAGATATCCTCTCGTGTCGACCACGAAGATATAAAACCGTAGCTGCCTCGGCGGCATACTCAGCGTCTGCGGGCATGACAATCAGCAGCTCGCTGGTGAACCCAAGCAAACGGCCCTTATCATTCTTAATAACGAAGCAGGATTGTTGACTTTGGGCATCGAGCAACTCCCGTATGCCCGCGGTTTTAACACCCTCAACTATTTCAACCCCGGCCTGCAGCAACCGGTTGTCCTTGAAGCTGATGCCATCAAGAACCATTTCGAATACCTTTTGGGATAATTGTGTTTCTCCTGTCGTTTGAAAAACATTGATTTGCAGGAATCTTTCTGCCGGGAGCTCGGCCAGACCGATAAAACCCTCGAACTTTGATTTCGGCTGTGAAATACGTGCCCATTCTATGTTGAGCGATTTGGACTTTACATTACCGCGGTCGATTACGGCCGAGCCGAGGTCGGAGGCACGTTTCTCCAGCCAATTATTCGTTGTTAATGACGGAGACGCCAGCACATAGCTACAACCGGCATGAAGAGAAATGCCTCTTCCTTCTGTTTGAAATGAGCTGGTCAGGCTGAAAGCGTTTTCGTCGAAAGTCCATTTTGTTGCATTTTTCCAGTTTTTTCCCTCAGGCATGCGAACAGACAAACCCGTATTACCAAGTGCGACAGCTTCTGAAAGCCTGATATTTGTCTTGAACAAAACGATTACCTGTGCCACAAGCAATCCCACCAGAAACAGCGCAAAAAGCAGGAGCTTATCGGCCTTCTTCCACCATGTTCGCTCCGTTTCATAAGCCATATTGCCATAATAATTGTTTGCACAATTACTTTCAACCACCGTGTCCCCGAAATCGCCGACGACAAGTACACAAAAAATACGGGCGGATTTGGAATATGACAAAATACTTCGTATATATTTATATGGGGAAGCTGGTTGGCTTCGCTGAATGTAAGATTGTACGCAATTAAGCCTTGAAAGGATTGCATTTCGCAGGACTAACAATTACTTGTTTGTGAAAACCCGAAAAAACTTCTTGAAATATTTTGACCGGGAGAAGATATGAATCAGGTATTGAAGCTTGGTGGACCCGAACCGAGGGAAATCCTAAAAGACGTAATCGAGAAAAAAGTGCCCGCAATTCTCTCTTACTCTTCAAAGGGTAAATGGCATGTTTCAAAGGTGATTCTTACCGACTTCGGCGCTCAGAGGCTGACGGCCGAACTTTGCCACAAAGAAAAGCCCAGACCTTTGAACATCCAGCTCGACCAGCGGGTCGGAATGTCAATAAAGTATGGTTATGGTAAGTTCATATTTGATACCGTTGTGCTCGGGCTGGGACCCCCTTCAAAAGAAGACAGTGCCGGTACCATCATAATGAAAATGCCCGAAAGAATCGAACTGGTTCAAAGAAGAAGCTACTTCCGCGTCGACGTCCCCGAACTCCTGAGAGTCGAAGTAAAAATATGCCGGCGGGGCCGGCAGGAAAATAACACCGACATCCCGGATGACCACTGTTGCCGAGGCAGACTTATTGACATCTCCGCCGGAGGCCTGCAGGCTGCCGTCGAGGCCGTTCAAAAACCTGTTTTCAAAAAAGGACAATTCGTACAGCTCACTTTTGTGCCGGTTCCATACCAAGAACCTTTGTTCTTTACTGCACAAATCAGAAACGTTTTACCTACAGCAGACCAGCGCCATCTTTGTTACGGACTGCAAACAGTTGGACTCGAATCAAGTCCCGCAGGTCGACAAACACTGGCCAGGCTGGTCGAGGTGGTGGAAAATTATTACCAAATCAGCAAAGCCGGCACGGGACAAATTGACGACCAGAGCAGACGAGCCTGCAGGAAATCAATCGGAGAAGACCGGGATTAACCGCCGCCGCCCTCCCTGCCGGCAGAATCCGCACCATCAAAAGCCACAAGAGGGGACTTCTCCATTGAAAGCGAAAGGCTTTTTCGCCGAAGAACTTTGTAATAAAACCATCTGAAAAAACCGGTGGTTGCAAAGCCGCAGAAAATCAGCACAAGCACCAACTGCCTGCTCCAGATAAACAGACCAAGAAAAATCAGAATCCTCATAAGATAAGCCAAAGGCTTTTTGCCCTTGAGATACTGGTTCAATACGTGTGGGTAGCGAATCCTGCTGACCATAAGTATGGCCGTACCAAGACTGATAAACGGCAGCGCAGCGGTAATAACGTTGTCGATCCATTGAAAAATCCCGCTGTCTCTTGACCAGAACTCAACAAGGGCCTCCTGATGAAAAATCACCAGACTTACCACGACGCCCGCCGCTGCCGGCGTCGGCAAACCCATGAAGCTCATGTGCGCTGATTCGTCCTCCTCGTTTTCCACATTAAAACGTGCAAGGCGTATCGCCGAACAGCTTATGTAAGCCGCCGCCGCAAGCCAGATAAACCTCTTCAACATCACTTCAAGTGTTACACCGATGTCCTCCATGCCCGCCAGCCGGGCCTCAAGTACCTTTACCATCAGAAACGCCGGCGCAACGCCAAAACTGATAATGTCACAAAGGCTGTCAAGCTGGCCCCCGAAACTGGATGTGCTCTGGCTCATACGAGCAAGCCGGCCGTCAAGCATATCAGCAGCCATCGCCAGAAGTATCATATAGCCCGAAAGAGCAAAATAAGAAAACTCAAGCTTGCGATAGGTGAATTGCTCATTCACCACGTCCCCTGCGCGACTGGCAAATGTAATTGCTGCAAAGCCGCACAACCCGTTCAGGATAGTTATCAGCGAAGGAAGAACCGTTATATTGCGCAGCCTCTGCTTACGCACCGTTCGCAGCAGGCTTTCCTTGGCGGCTTTTGTCTTAAGCTTGGACACGGTATAAACCTCGATGAATTATGTCCGCATACAATTAACCGGAGCCGTTAAATTTCAACTGTATTTTACAAGGGCAGTTATGCCGGCCTTGACCTTGTCACCGGCGCTTACCAGACACCGGGCACGTTCATTCGCACTCAGATACAACTCCGTACGGGAACCGAACTTTATCATTCCAAATTTTTCACCGGCTGACAGCTCCTGGCCGTCCCTTGCTCTGCAAACAATCCTCCGGGCAATCGCTCCGCTTATTTGCCTCACTATCATTTTATCCTGGGGGTTGTCTTTTCTGACTATCGACAAATCATTGGATTCGTTTACTTTGCCGGCCGCCGCACTGGCTGCGTGCCTGTGTTGTCCCTTGCGGTAGGTTATCTGTTCGACCATCGCATTACACGGTGAGCGATTAATATGGGCGTTGAAGATGCTGAGGAATATATTGATTCGAATTGCCGGCCCCTGAATAAAATCATCTTCCTCAACTTCTTCAACCGACAGAACCCTTCCGTCCGCCGGCGACAGTACCAGACTTTTGTCCAGCGGACACAACCGGTAAGGGTCACGAAAAAAAGACAAAATCCACACCAGCATCGCCGCAAGTACTGACTCAAGCGCTACAAAAACCCAAAAATCAAGGACATACAGGCCGAGAAAAAACCCGATTGTCATCGCCGCAACCATCATAACAGGAAACAGCACAACCTCCGGCCACCCGTATTTCGTCAAGGGTATCCTCATGGAATATAATGTTAATACCACTTGACCAGTAAATCAACAGTGAAGGTGCAACGCGGAAAAGTAACAAAAAAAGTGGCCGATTCGTGTGAATCGGCCGCTTATAAGGAGGAGGTTACAGGGCACATAAGCCAGCGGCTGGCGCAGAACGATCAACCCCTTGCGAAGCTGCTCGTATTGGACAACTGACTGAGCCCTGTTCTTGGGTCCCCACATATATAGACACATTAGGCTCCAAAAAATTACAACTTTTATGCAAAAATTCTGCAAAAAAATAAAAAAACCGCCTTCATCCTCATAATCATGCTTAGAAACAACGGGAGCCTGCAAACTCATGATAAAAAAACTACAAACTTTCTTACCCAGCTTACCTGATTGTTACAATTTTCCTGCAAAAATAAAACATCAGAGTTGACGTAGTTTTGTATAGTGCATATAATATATGTATTAACAATATCTTTGTGAACAAATTATTAATATGACTCTTGAACATGAACTAAGATTGAAAAACCCGCTTAGCCTGCTGCCTCATGAGCTTTTGTTGTCAATTTACTACACGGCATCCAGGCTCAGGAAGCGAGCAGGCGATTTCCTTCGCCCCTTCGGCCTTACGGACGTGCAATTCAACCTGATGATGTTGCTGCGGTATCAAAGCGGCGAAGAACAGGGTCTAAACCAGAGCCAACTCAGCCGAATGATGCTCGTAAACAGGGCAAATATCACTTCCCTCATCGACAGAATGGAAAAATCCGGCCTCGTCGAACGAAACCATATCTCCGATGACCGACGGTACAAAATCATCAAACTCACCGGCCGGGGACAAAAACTGCTTGAAAAGGTGCAACCACTCTACCAGGAACAAGTAAAAAGAATAACATCGGCTTTGACACCCTCTCAACAGCAGGCACTAAAAGAAATTCTTGAAAAAATCCGCGCAAATTTATCAACCCGAAACTGAACACAAATCTCAGCAAGTCCGACTGGCGACAATATCTGTGAATTAAAAATAATCGAATACCGATGAAACATAAGCAAAAAGAAAACAAAGGCGGAATTATAATCGGCTGGATTGCTGTTGTTCTGTTGACAATTATCGCCTGCTTTTGGGCGTTCTGGGGAACCATAGAAAATTTTCACGAAGGCTGGTGGTATCCGAATCTGTTTGAACGCGTCATGGTAATGTTCATTCAATACTTAAGCTTCGCACTCGTAACTATTGCCATCGGGCTTATTTGTGTACGCTGGCCGAAAATCGGTGGTACTATATTACTCATGTTGGGACTCTGGTTTTTCTGGGAGTTTTATGTGCCGAGATTGGGTGGTATGGATTTGAAATCAAAGTTGATAAGCCTGCTGATTGGAGGGCTACCCATCATTGTGGGTTTGTTGTTTTTGACAGGTCGGCCTCAGCCGAGAAAGTGGGCCTGTTTAACAATTGTTGGTTTTCCCTTGCTCACGATGTTAATTTGTGCGGCCGAGCCTGTCTGGCGCATTGCAGGCAGAATTGACGATGGTTACAGGAGTTACCGCATTGTCCAGGGCAATTCTGTAAAACTGGTATGGGCGCCGAAAGGACCGGGTTGGGTCAGAAAAGCGGCGAACTCGTGTAACTGGAACGAAGCCAGAAAAAGATGCAGACATCTCAGCAAAGACGGTAAAAAGCTGCAAAATGAACCGCAGAATTTCTGGCGACTGCCGACAGTCGATGAAGCCGTTCGTTCGATGGCAAGGCACGGTGAAAATTGTGGCGGCAGATGGGACGATGAAAAACATGAGGCGCTCTATAATGTCAAACCCGATAAGGAATCGCCGCTATGGGATACAAACTCCGGCATTATTTACTGGTGGACCAATACAGAAATTGATGACAAGCGTGCCTACATCATTGTATATCACGGTGGAGTTTATTCGCGAAAAAAGAAATCACGGATGGGAAGCCTGGGCTTTAGAGCCGTCAAGAAACCTCTCACAAATCAAAACTTCCAGACCAACTAAGAAATGCATAAGAACACTTAATATTAACATTTGCGGCAACAAAATCCATGAAAATTAGCCCAATCGCAACGGTAATTTTATTCATCACAACAGCCGCGATAATAGTTTCCTGTCGGCTTTGCTGTCAAAGCACGAATAACAAACTTTCTTTTGTCGGCGACCAAAAATGCAAAAAAAATAGCCAAACCTCCAAAGGGCTTGTAGTCATTACTCACGGATGGATTGAGCAGGCAGAGGATAGTTGGCCACAGGTTATGGCCACCGCCATCCAAGAACGCGTCGATACCGGAAAATGGACCTGTGCTTACTTTGACTGGTCCCGTGGAGCGGCGGCAATCAACCCCAAAAATGCCGCAGAACATGCCAGAGACCACACCGGCCCCGCACTCGCACAACATATAATCGACCTTAACGGCGAGTTCAGCCACATTCATCTAATTGCACATTCCAGCGGCTGCTGGGCTATAAGCGAAGCGGCAAAAATCATAGCCGAAAAAATAAAAGCCGACATCCATTTAACATTCCTCGACGCCTACGTGCCCGGCTCCTGGCACCAAAGCGAACTCGGGGACATCAAGACCGCCCCGAACAAAAATTACTGGGCAGACCATTATTACACCAGAGATTACACATTAGAGAGCACACAACAAAATCTACAACACGCCCACAACGTTGACATTACCGCCGTCGACCCGGGCATAAAAGACCATAATTTCCCTCGGCAGTGGTATCATTCAACTATCTGCGGAGAATACCAGCCCAGGGGCTTTACCCACCGTAATTTAACTTCCGACGCAGTTGCTGACTGTGAATACGGCTTCTCAAAAAGCAGGGAGGCACATAAACCCGAAGGCTGGAAAAAATCTCTGAGTCTGCCAATGGGAAACGAAGCAGTAAAGCTCAGGCCGGTCAACAAATGATTCTTTTACGCCCTGAAAAGCTTGACTGTCGGCAAACAAGCCGATATGCTCTGGCAAAGATTACCGGTTAACACAAATTTGAGCAAATGAGGAAAGGAAGGTCGAGATGTTCACCACAATAATCGATGTAACAGCAAGAGAAATCCTGGATTCACGCGGCAATCCCACCGTCGAAGTGGATGTCCTTTGCGACGACGGCTCTTTCGGCAGGGCCGCCGTACCGTCCGGTGCAAGCACAGGAGCTTATGAAGCCGTTGAACTGCGGGACTCCAAAGCAAAACGCTATAAAGGAAAAGGAGTAACAAAGGCGGTTAAAAACGTGCACGAAATTATCGCACCGGAAATAATCGGCCTGGACGCCGAGGAGCAGGAAGAAATCGACCGGTTAATGATTGAACTTGACGGCACCGCCAACAAGGGCAAGCTCGGTGCGAATGCAATTTTGGGCGTATCACTTGCGGCAGCGAAGGCCGCCGCTGATTCCGCCGGACTGCCATTATACAGATACCTCGGAGGATGCAGCGCAAATCTGCTGCCCGTACCAATGATGAACATACTCAACGGCGGCAAACATGCGGACAACAACGTCGATTTCCAGGAGTTTATGATTATGCCCATTGGCGCAGAGGATTTCCACGCAGCACTGCGAATGGGTTCGGAAGTCTTCCATACCCTAAAAGAGGTCCTCGCCAAAAAAGGATACTCCACCGCCGTGGGAGACGAAGGTGGATTCGCTCCAATGCTCAAAAACAATGAAGAAGCACTCGAAGTGATACTCGATGCCGTAAAAAAAGCCGGATACAAACCGGGAAAGCAAATCGCTATCGCTCTCGACCCCGCAGCAACTGAAATGTTCGACCACAAAAACGGAAAATACAAATTCTTCAAGTCCGAACCGAAAAAGAAAATAACCTCTGAAAAGCTCTGCGAACACTGGAAGGACTGGGTGGATAAATATCCCATCGTTTCCATTGAGGACGGACTCGCTGAAGACGACTGGAGCGGCTGGCAAAAACTAAACAAAAAAATCGGCGAACGAATACAACTCGTCGGCGACGACCTGTTCGTTACAAATACCCACAGACTGGCAAAGGGAATAAAACTCAACTGTGCAAACTCAATTCTAATTAAACTGAATCAAATCGGAACACTCACCGAAACCTTCGAGGCCGTAGATATGGCACGACGCGAAGGATGGACCGCCGTTATCAGCCATCGAAGCGGAGAAACCGAAGACTCTACTATCGCTGACCTCGCCGTCGCTACGGGGGTCGGACAAATTAAAACCGGTTCGGTATGCAGAACCGACAGAATCTGTAAATATAATCAACTCCTGCGTATCAGCGAAGACCTCGGCGAGTCCGCTAAATACGCAGGCTTTATATTCCATTAAAAGAGCGCAGCCAAATGCACAAAACTTCCTGCCGTTAAGATTAAAAAAAGCAGAATTAAGTGCAGGGCTGTCGGTGGATGGTAACATGCGAACGATACTGTTCGTTGTTTTCTTTGGGGTAGGTACGTTGGCGCTGTCGGCAGGTCTGTTACTTCGAAAAGATTGTCTACAATACTATCGAAACAAACAACTGCTGGCCTCTGCCCGACAATCACGTGAGCAACTAAAAAACATGAACGCAGACTACGACGCACTGTTCCAAAGAATAAAGCAAGACCCAAATGTCATTGAGCGGATAGGACCTGTTACAATCGGCACCCGGAGAAACGACGATGCCAGCACCATCTATCCCAAGGTAACACCAAAGGAACTCGAAGCAGCAAGAAAAGCTCTTCAGAAAGCCACCGCAAATAAAGCAAAACACCAACTACCACGCTGGCTCAAAAGTTGCAGCCGGCCACCAGGAACCCTCGCCATATCACTGGCGGGCGCAGGACTGATTTTTATTGCGTTTATCTTCTTCGCTCCCAACTACAAAAAACCGCCGCAAAAAAGCTCTACTCAAAACGCAAAAGATTGACACCGCTCTGCTCATCCGCAAGCCGCCTGCCTCGAACACCATCAATCTCGAATATCGTTACCTCAAGAGTGAGAAAAACTCTCGTACCACCACGAGGACACCCCACCACACATTCCCGGCCTTTACCGATGGCCGTGTGAATGTGCAATTTAGGCCCCTTCTCATCCCGGTACAATGTGCCTACGCCGAGTACCTCGCCCGGACCGGTGAATTCTCTGAAATTGCCCACGATTTTGGGCTTCTCGGATTTCGGCCCAACAACCACCCTGGCTTTGCGAAAACCGCCTGTTATGAGAACCGCACCGTTTGCGACCTTCTCGGTTTCGGCTATCTGCTCAACTGAATGGTAAATATCTTCACCTTCGAACAACCTTGCGGCAATCACACGCCCAATACGTCCCACTGCATATTCCACTTTCACCTCCACTCGTTTCTGTTTTGCAACCCGTTCTCAACTTATTTTTCGCCATAAAGATACTTCCATCGGCTTTTGCAGCAGCTCGTCGGCCTGTGCTCTGAACTCACGAAGGTATGGCTTCTCAAGGTGCTCGTCCAGCGACTCTTTACTCTCCCAGTTCTCGTAGAACATGAATTCCGTCTCATCGTCAACCTTTTCATGCAGGTCATAGCTGATACAGCCCTGCTCATTTCGCGTAGGTGCTACGAGCCTCGAAAGATGCTCTTTTACCGTGGATGCAAGTTCCTTTTTGGCCTTCAATCTGGCAACTACCGTAATTGCTTCATAAGACATAATTTACGCTCCTAACATATTCGCCCAAATCAACAGATTCTCATTTCCTATCTTTTCAGAATACCTCTTTCGGGTCGAAAAAACCGCATCAGTGCAAAATAATACACAATTCAAAGAGCCTGCGAACAACCATTGCTAATGCTCGTAATAACTACGGACTCGAAAAAAAACAATCTTCCTCCTCCTTCTACTCCTCCAACGGAGTCCAGGCGGCGGCATCACAGGATTTGATGCCGCCGCTCACTTTTATAACTGCACCATCACCTCAACCACAATCAGCCCGGCAGCCGCTCATATTAACTCGCAATTGCCTCTTCCAGTTGTGCCACTATCGTTCTCGCCGTTGAAACACGGTTACCGGCCGAACTTCGCCAGTGCAGTTGTGTGTTATTCTTCAGCTCGTTTTTTACCTTCCGGCACGCAAGCAGAACCGTTGCGTGATTTTTATTGCCCGTACACCGCCCGATTTCTGGTGTCGACATCTTCGTATGTTTACGAGCAAGATACATGCTGTAACGCCTCGCCAGCGATACCGTCCGGTCTTTTTTGCTCGAGTGCAAATCACCCGTCGTTATACCGAAGTAAGTCGCACTCGCAGACTCGATATCCGAAACATGAACTATAGGGTCCATACGAGAAAGATGCTGGCAAAGGATTTCCTTGCTTAATTCCACGTTAATACGCCTGCCCTGGAGTGATGAAACTGCCACCAGTTTCAAAACGGCCCCCTCAAGCTCTCGTACGTTGCTCTGGATATTCTTTGCGATATAGCTTATAACACCGTCGCTTATGTTCTGACCCGACCGGCAGGCAAATTGACGACAGATCGCACAACGGGTGCGAAAATCCGGCGGATTTATCTTCACCACCATCCCGGAAACAAAACGGTTCACAAGCTTCTCAGATATCTCGCCGGTCATACGCGGGTGTGCATCGGAGGCAAGAACCACCTGCTTGCCCGCAAGCTCCACAGTGTTGAAAGTATGAAGAAATTCCTCCTGAGTGGAAGGTTTGCTGGCCAGGAAGTGAATGTCGTCGATTGCAAGCAAATCCGTTTGACGCATACGCCGACGAAAAGCCTCAAGCTTTTTTGTCTTCAAGGCCAGCACAAACTGATTGACAAAATCCTCCGCAGATAGATAAAGCCAATTAGTCCCGGGCCGGATTACGCTTACCGAATTGCATATCCCTTGCATCAGATGCGTCTTGCCGACTCCGTACCCTCCGTGTATAAACAGCGGATTAAATGGACTCTTTTCTTGATTTATTACCGCCTTCGCGGCATTATAGGCAAGCTCATTGGATGAGCCTACAACAAAACTTTCCAGTTTGTATTTTAGCTTGTCGTTAAGCAGGCCTTTTCTGCTCGTGCTCGATAATTGCTTTTTTACCAGGCCTTTGGCCGCAGGCTTTACCCGCGAATTAACAACAACACTCCGCTGCCTGCCTGCAAGCTCACCGTCCACAGCGAAAGAAACTTTTGTCGAACACGACCTTACTTCATTAACAGCTTCTGATATTACATGCAAAAAATGCTTCTCAAGCCAGTTGGATACAAAAAGGTTTGGAACACCAACCGTCAAAAAGTTCTCGTTCAAAGAAAACTTCGCCGAATCCTTGAACCATATCCGGTATTTTTGTTTGCCAATTCTCTCAGCAATTGCTTCGGTTATGGCACTGATTTCATCCGTGAACGTGCCGTGCATAAATACCTTCCTTGTAAAAAAGCCCGAAACTGAAAATCGTGTTCATCTGGGGTTTATTATATGGACAGCTTTAATAAATCAATGCCCTTTTACAGATTTTGTTTTCCACTTCTCCGAGCTTGTTGGAACAATTGAACTTGCGCCTGAAAATATTTTTGTGTTCACATGTTTTACACAACGTAAACCT
>CAZGGE010000100.1:423-11199 GCA_964524285.1 uncultured Pirellulales bacterium | reverse complement strand
CAATATTATTCAAATGGTTACGGCGTTTCCCAAATCACACAACCGGACAGTAGTGCAACGACCTTAAAAACAAATACCTGATTTTATCCCCATAGTCAAAAACCATGTCAGGGCACTTAGAATCAAATCCAAAAACAAGATATAACCGCTATGACTGTAAATACACGCAACAACTGAAGCTGCCGCAAAAGCTGCTTTAACCCGGATGGCTTTTCTGATATACTTGTAATGTTGATTGCTTAAGTATTGAAAAAATAATTCTTTGAACTTGAACATTTGGGATTAAATCGTGAGAAACACAAATATACCCAGAAGAGAATTTCTCCGGACAGCCGCAATCGGCGCTGCCACAACATTTATGTCCCCAAAACAGTCCATAGCAAAATCTCAAAGGACAAACCACGCTCACCAGAAAAACATCGCCGAAAAGAACCTGGAAAACAAAAAGCCAAACGTGCTTTTCATCATGACTGACCAGCATAGGGCGGATTTTATGACTTGCGCAGGCAACAAAACCGTTCCTACCCCCAATCTTGACCGGATAGCAGCAGCAGGCGTGCGATTCGAACATGCATACTGTCCATATCCTGTATGCGTCGCCTCCCGAATGTCTCTTCTAACGGGCCTTTACACGCATAACCACGGCGCAATAACAAACAAGAACCGACTCGACTGGCGATACCGGACTATCGCACACCACTTCGCCGAATGCGGATACCATACAGCACTCGTGGGGAAAATGCACTTCCTCGATACCCATAATCACGGCTTTCAGTATTACATGTCAATAAACGACTGGCTTATGTCACTCGGACCGAAAGTCCGGGATTATGCCAATGAAATTGCAAACCACCAGTTTATTCCCCGCTTTTTTAATACGGTGCACGATACCGGAGCCGGCCTGCCGGATGTGCACGGCTTATGGGAAAAACCCGGACCCTGGGCCGGTAATGTTGATGAATGGGACCCTGAAAAAGTTGCCTCCGACCTGCCCCCGGAAGACCACCTCGACATGTTCGTTGCACGACAGGCAAAGGAATTCATCCGACGATATAAGGACCACCCTTTCTTTCTTGTGGCAAGTTTCATGAAACCGCACACACCATTTCATCCCCCGAAAAAATGGGCTGAGATGTTTCCGGTTAGCGATATAAAACTAAAACCAGTCGGTGATATTGGACAGTACCCGCCACACACCAGAGCCAGAATCAAGCGTTTCCAATCTCTGGGCGAAGAACGACTCAAGTCGGCCTCGGCCGGTTACCTCGGAAATCTCGCTTTCGTCGATTTCTGCATAGGGCACCTTTATAATGCTCTCGAAGAACAGGGCCTGCTCGAAAATACAATCGTTGTATACACATCGGACCACGGCGAAATGGCGGGGGACCTCGGACTATACCAGAAATTTTGCCTTTATGAACCGGCTGTTGCCGTCCCGCTCGTTATCAGCTATCCCGGCCGCATACCTTCTGATAAAACCAACGATGCACTTACAGAGTATATCGGCCTTTACCCCACAATCGCAGAACTCGCCGGTCTGCCAAAACCAGAATCCACATACATCCTCGATATGCCTGACGCTCCGGAAAAACTCGACGCCAAAAGTTTCGCGGATATTGCCCTAAATCCCGACCAGCAGGGACCCGACGCAGCTTTTAGCGAGTTTAATCTTAACGGCCCGGTTTGTCAGTACATGGTCAGAACCAGACGTTACAAATACATTTACAACCAGGGTACGCTCCATGAACTGTACGACCATCACGCCGACCCGGGCGAAACTACAAACCTTATTCACAAACCAAACCTCAAAGATGTACGCAAAGACTTGAAGGACAGACTTTTTGACTGGTATAATCCAGAGAAAAACCCGCACCGTGCTTAAATTTGCTGATAATTCTTAAGGAATGCCGAATGGACAGAAGATGTTTCTTGAAGAGATTAGGTTTAGGTGCAGCAGCTTTGGTTGCCGGCTGCAACACTTCCTCACCGTTTCTTGCCGGCTCCAAAAGACCGAACTTTGTTTTCATTCTTATTGACGACCTCGGCTATAAAGACCTCGGCTGCTATAACAGTTATTTCTACCAGACACCCAACATTGACAAACTTGCCGCACAGGCAATGAAATTCACTGATGCCTATGCCGCCGCACCCGTATGTTCTCCTACCCGGGCAAGCATCATGACCGGCAAATACCCCGCAACTCTTAAGCTTACCAACTTCATCGGAGGACATCGAAAGCAAAAACTAATCGGTGCAAGGTCTCGCAGATACCTGCCACTGACCGAACTCACCGTCGCCGAAGCCCTAAAACAGGCGGGGTACAACACCGGATTTGTTGGAAAATGGCACCTCGGTGCAAAATCTCAGTTCTTCCCCCAGAACCAGGGCTTCGATGTAAACGTCGGCGGCTGCGGCAGCGGCATGCCCAAAAGTTACTTTTACCCAAGATGGGATAATAATCCCCCCATTGAAGCCGAGCCGGGAACATACCTCACGGATTGCCTTACAAACCGTTCTCTTCAATTCATAGAACAGAACAAAAACAAACCCTTTTTGCTTTACCTATCATATTACGCGGTTCACATCCCGATCGAAGCCAAGAAGAAGCTCATCGAAAAATACAGGAGAAAAGCCCAGAAGCTTCCCGACCGCGGGCCGCGATTCAAGCCTGAAGGTGACAAAATGGCACGCCAGGTCCAGGACCACCCCGTTTACGCAGCCATGATCGACAGCGTGGACCAGAGCGTGGGACGAATAATGCGGCGGCTTAAGGAAACGGGAATCGCTGAAAATACAATCATCATCTTCATGTCCGATAATGGCGGCCTCTCCACCGCCGAAGGCTCCCCCACTTCGAACGTTCCCCTGAGAGCGGGCAAAGGATATCTCTACGAAGGCGGAATCCGCGAACCAATGATAATAAAATGGCCCGGCGTAACAAAACCCGGCTCCATTTGCACAGAACCGGTTATTAGCAACGATTTTTACCCTACAATGCTTGAAATGGCCGGCCTGCCTCTAAAACCTCAACAGCATACCGGCGGCCGAAGCCTTGTTCCTCTGCTCCGAGAAAAAACTTCAATTAAACGAAAAGCTCTTTATTTCCACTTCCCACATTACGGAAATCAGGGAGGTGTTCCTGCCGCCGCCGTACGTTGCGAAAACTACAAGCTAATACACTTCTACGAGGACGACCACCTTGAACTATACAACCTGAAAAATGATATAGGGGAAACGCAAAATCTCGCTGATGAAATGCCCGAAAAAACTGCTCAACTCTACAAGATGCTCGACCACTGGCGTACATCAGTAAACGCCATGATGCCGATTCCTAATCCTGATTATAAATCCCGCGGGCAGACGTGATTAAGAATCTGTTCGTGTTTTTTAACGGGTCATTAACAGGTTTATCAATGTTGTCATTACAACAACCGGGAGAAAAACACGCAAAAATCCGGCAACCCCAATTAATGTTCGTTCCTGTTTCTTTATGATTAAAAAAGCCATTTACCGTTCATTTTTCCGCTCGTTTTTGTTATGATTGCGTTTCTTTTAACTGCAAAAAATGCTCATTCAGCCGGACTATCGGCAAATAAGGAGACCGGACATGGCTAAGAAATTTGATATTACCGTAATCGGGGCGGGACCGGCAGGCTTCAGGGCTGCTACCAGATGTGCACAAAAAGGAGCAGCAGTCGCACTCGTGGAAAAACATTTCGTCGGTGGGACATGCCTTAATTACGGCTGCATACCTTCAAAAGCCCTGCTCGCATCCGCACACGCTCTCCTCGCGGCAAAGAACGCCCAGCAAATTGGAATTAACATTCAGTCAGCCTCTCCTGACTGGCAAAAAATCCAGCAACACAAGAACGCTATCGTTACCGGCTTCAGAAAAGCCATGGAAAATCAACTCAAATCCAAAAATATTGAATTCTTCCCGGCTCATGCTGTTGCTAATTCTCCTGACGAAATCGCAGTAAAAACCGACGTCGGAAAGCTTAAATTCCAGACCGATAAGATTATAATCGCCACTGGCTCTGAGCCTGCCAGTCTGCCCAACGTCGAAATCGACAAAAAAACTACTATCACCAGCACGGAAGCTCTTTCACTTGAAAAAATCCCCGAATCAATGGTGATTGTCGGCGGCGGCTTCATCGGTTGCGAAATGGCTTGCGCTTACAACGCATTCGGCTCAAATGTTACAATTGTTGAAGCGCTACCGCGATTGCTGCCCATGGAAGACCAATGGGTAAGCAGAATCATACAGCGGGAGTTCAAAAAGGCTGGCATAGAAGTCCTTACCGAACAAAAGGTTACTTCTGTACAGCAAACTGATAGTGCAGCAAAAGTTACACTCGAATCAGGAAACTCAGTCGAAGCTCAAAAGGTGCTAATCTCCATAGGCCGAAAACCCGCATGTAATACAGATACCCTCGAAGCCCTCGGCCTGAAAACTTCACGCTCCGCAATCACCGTCAATGAAAAAATGGAAACCAGTATTCCCGGCGTGTACGCCATAGGAGACGTCGTAGGCACAACATATCTCGCCCACGGAGCAACCACAGAAGCCGAAATAGCTGCTGCAAACGCCACCGGTAAAAACAAAGCTATTACGGATTATTCACTCGTTCCCAGAGTCGTCTACACCTTTCCCGAAGTAGCTTCCGTTGGCAAAACTGAGGATAAATGCAAGGCTGACGGACTTGATGTTTCCATCGGTAGAGCGTTTTTCAAAGCAAATGGAAGAAGCGCATCCGAAAACGATACTACAGGAGAAATCAGAGCCGTAAGAGAAAAATCATCTGATAAAATCCTCGGTATTTCTATAGTGGGTGCACTTGCAACAGAACTCGCCGCTCTCGCCGCCGCTTTCGTTGGTACAAGCGAAGCTCTCGATAGAATTATCTTTCCCCATCCCACCGTTTCCGAAACAGTTGAAGAGGCCGTTCAGGCCGCGTTCGGCCCGCAATAATAGAATAAAATCGTATGAACAATTCTGAAATACATCCGAAAACTTTTAATCAAACCCTTCATATTCGCCGTTGCGGTATCATACCCTTCCACGAAGCGCTTGAGCTTCAGCACCATTTGGTCGATTGCCGCAGGCGAAAAAAAATCCCCGATACAGTGCTGATACTACAACACCCGCCGGTTATCACCCTTGGAGCCAGAAAAGCTGCAAACATGCTAATGACTCACCCCGATATTCTCAAAAAGAAAAACATTGAAGTTATTACCATTCGCAGAGGCGGGGGGGCAACGGTGCACAATCCCGGCCAGCTTGTCTTCTATCCTGTCCTTGACCTTCGCTCGCTCGGCCTTGGAATAAGTGATTACGTCAGAAAACTCGAAAAAATTGGTTGCCAGTTGCTTGCACGCTTCGGTGTCCGGACGTCAACGAGAAAAGGCTTCCCCGGGCTTTGGCTCAAAAATGCAAAAATCGCATCCATCGGTGTCAGAGTTTCAAAGTTCATCACATATCACGGTATGGCGATAAATATACACAATGACCTTTCCTTATTTGGCCACATCGTTCCCTGCGGGATAGCCAATATCCAAATCACCTCCGTTTATGAGCAAACTAAACGAAAAATAGCCATTCAAAAAGCAGAACAAATACTTACCGCTCTTTTAAGGCGACACTTCCGGCATCGGAAGTCAGATGATTATGAAAAGTGTGCGTAAATTGCCGTCCTGGCTTCGAAGGCCTTTGCCCGCAGACCGGTTCTATAACCAAACCGAAGAAATTCTCCACTCCCTGAACCTCAATACAATCTGCATGAGCGCAAATTGCCCCAACAGAGGACAATGCTGGGCACGCGGAACCGCAACCGTACTTATACTCGGAAACATCTGCACCAGAAATTGTCGATTCTGCTCCGTACCGACTGGAAGACCCGAACCCCCCGACGCTTCGGAACCCGACCGTCTCGCAAAAATGGTAAAAATGATGAATCTAAAATATCTCGTCATAACCAGCGTTAATCGCGACGACCTTCCGGATGGTGGAGCTGCTCACTTTAGAGATTGCATTTGCAGGGTTAGAGACAACCACCCTCACGTCAAATTCGAAATCCTCACGCCGGATTTCCGAAATTCCCGAAAAACCGCACTTGATATTCTTTCTGATGCCTTGCCTTTTGTTTTTGCCCATAACGTGGAAACCGTTCCGTCTATGTATCCACTCGCCCGTGCCGGAGGTAATTATAAACGTTCATTGAACCTCCTTAAAATGGCAAAAAAACTATACCAGGACATCCCCATAAAATCATCCATAATGCTCGGTCTTGGCGAGAAAGATTCCGAAGTCATCCGCGTCCTGAAAGACCTCAGAAATGTTGGTTGCGACCGAATAACTATTGGCCAGTATCTGAAACCTGAAAAAAACGCACTTGATGTTATTGAATATGTTACTCCTGAGAAATTTGACTATTGGAGACAAAAAGCCGTCGAGCTGGGCTTCACCTGGGTCATTTCCACTCCCTATGCACGTAGTTCTTACTTTGCAGAAAAAAAACGTACTTAAGTCCAATCCCTCGTTAGCATACCGTTTTTTTATCGGTCAATAGCCGGTTTCTTTGTGTTTGTATTTCCCACACCCCTGTTCGTTTATTATATTTTATTCGGGTTAGAAGATGATAAACCCAAAATCATAATTTTAATTCTTCGGGGGGGGGGAAATGCTTCCCTCAAAATACTTACGTCAACAAAAAAGGCCGGGCGTCGTCCTGGTAATATCGATGATTTTTCTGCTTATTTTCTCATCACTCGCAGTATCCATGGCGACACTTTCCGGAGATAGCGTCCAGATTGCTAACAATCAGCATAAAATCAACTCTGCATATTGTGCCGCCCAGTCGGGTCTCCAGACAGCAAAGTACCTTCTCGCTACCGTAACCCTGGACAGCACAATTTATAATACTGTCAGTCAATCTGAAGCAGACAATGCCTGGAGCGATTTCTGCGATCATGTAAACAACAATGCTCCCGGAAATGCCTCTGTCACCGGACCGGTCAGTTTCTCATATAGCGGCGGCGGACAGCGCTTAACCTTCGGCCCCGTCAATTTCGGAACCGATTCTGATTTCACCGTAACGTTCGAAAGATACACCAGCAACCCTCTTGAAATTCGCATTCAGGCTACCGGAGTGGATGGTCAGGTTACAAGGTCTGTTGCTATTGATACCGAAATCACAAAGGACAGAGCCGTCCTCGATTACGCAGTGGCGAGCAGGGGCCGAATGTGGCTTACTGGCGATTCAACTATACACGGCGACATTTTCAGCTCGTGGGACCGCCCCGAAATATCACCTTTTAATACCACAAGTGAAACCGCTGTCGAGGGAACTTTTAACACCGTCCTGAGCCATCAGGATATTGAAGACGAAGGTTATCAGCTTGAAACCCTCGACGGAAACGACCCCCTCTTCTATTTCAACCAAACCGTTTATGACAGCCAGGGTAATGCTGTCGGCGATGTCTTTGGTAAGATGGATGACAATTACAACCTCACGGATGTAAACGGCAGTCCTGTTTTCGACGCAAATGGAAGTCGAATCCCTGTCGATTACAACGATAGACTCTACAGTACCGGAGATGAAATACAGGGATATCACGAAGGGGTAAACTACGAACAGCCCGACCATACAAATATGCCCGGAATGGATATTTCCGATTACGATACCCAGCATTATAAAAGCTGGATTATGGGCTGGGATCTTGAAACCGGCGAAGAGGGCGGTAATGGCATCATACCACGAGCAGACGACAACATTACAGTCGAATATTTTCCACACGCACCCAATGACTACGGAACTGCCAGCAGTGATGACAGTAAAGAACTACACCGACATACATACAATAATGAAACCTTCTCCGACCAGAGATTGCCCGGCGGACGAGACGCACTTTTCAAAAATTGTACCTTCGAGGGTATACTATACGTCGATACATACAGCTATGATGACTACAGTACTAACAACGTAAGATTCGAAAACTGCCAGTTCAACGGCGTAATCATAACATCAACTCCTTCCTCACTTGATTGGAAAGGAAACTGCCTTTACTTTACAGACGAGGCAACCTTCGATAACCAGTCATCCATTCAGGAAGCGACAATTCTTGGACCACACTTCAACGTTGACCTCGGTAACACGAACCCCCAGCAAAGTGACAACAATGTGCTCAAAGGGGCGGTGATAGGCGGAATTGTCGACGTCAGAGGAAATGCTCAAATCAATGGAACTATTATTTCAATGTGTGATACTACCCAATGGTCTTCAGGTTACGTAACTAATATCGGAGCAACTCTTGACGACGGCGGCTCCGAAACCACCGAGCTCGGCGACGCCGGTACTATACATATCACACCTGACCCCGACAGAATGCTGCCAAGCGGAATAGTCTCGGCAATAGTCATAAATCCCAAACAGCAAACATATCGTGAAGGACTGTAGTTAAATTCAATCTGATAAAGGATAATGTGCTGAATCGTTATAACGGGAGGAAAAAAAATGAAAACGTTTTTAATCTCAACATTACTCGTTTTGCTTATGGCCGGCACAATTGCCGCTGCATTAACAACAAACCATGCATCTTCGCTTGATTATGACCCGAACCACCCCGGGCCGGTACCCGAGCTTCTGCAAAACACATCTTACTCAAATCTCGATAGCGACCCTAATTGTCCTCAACGAGAATAATACCACCCGGTTAATGGGTTACGACCTAATAGCGGGATGCCATCCCGCTATTACGTCGCTATGTTGCTGTCGTTCTTGGTAGTTGGGCTGCTTGTACGGTAGTCCTAACCGCTGGTGTAAATTTTCCCACCGCATCTCAATTCCTCTCCACCTGTATTTTTCCTGTTTGACAGCAAGCGCATTATATATTTTAATCCTGCCCAAAATTTACGCGGTTAATTGCTGTTGAGCATCAGCCGCCCACTCTAAATACAGGAGGCCAGGTATGACAAAACGCAAGGATATTCGCAAAGTTATGATTATAGGCTCAGGTCCTATCATCATAGGACAGGCCTGCGAGTTCGATTACTCGGGAACTCAGGCGTGTAAGGCCCTGAGAAAACTTGGATACGAAATCGTTCTCGTAAACTCCAACCCCGCAACAATCATGACCGACCCGGAAATGGCTGACGTAACATATATCGAACCGCTAACAGTCGAAACCATAACAAAAATTATCCAAAAAGAAAAACCTGACGCCATTTTGCCCAATCTCGGAGGACAATGCGGCCTGAACCTTTCATCCCAGCTTGCACGCGATGGAATCCTCAAAAAATTCAATGTAAAAGTCATCGGCGTACAAGTCGATGCTATAAAAAGAGGTGAAGACCGCATCTCATTTAAGGAAACTATGAATCGCCTCAAAATTGAAATGCCCAAAAGCCGGCCTGCTTACACCGTCGAAGAGGCCGAAAAAATCGCCGACCAGCTCGGTTTCCCCCTCGTCATAAGGCCCGCATACACCATGGGCGGCACCGGCGGCGGACATGTTTATAACGTTGAAGAGCTGCGCACAATTGCCGCCAGAGGACTCGCTGTAAGTATGGTACACCAGATTCTCGTCGAAGAGTCCGTGATAGGATGGGAAGAACTTGAACTCGAAGTTGTCCGCGACGCAAAAGGAAAAAAAATAACTGTTTGCTTCATCGAAAATGTTGACGCTATGGGAGTGCACACCGGCGACTCATACTGCACAGCCCCTATGCTTACCATCGATAAAAAATTACAAAGACGACTCCAGAAATATTCATACGACATCGTCGATGCCATAGAAGTCATCGGGGGAACAAACATCCAGTTTGCCCACGACCCAAAGACCGGACGCGTCGTAGTAATCGAGATTAATCCCAGAACCTCACGCTCCTCCGCACTCGCCTCAAAAGCGACCGGCTTCCCCATTGCTTTAATATCTTCAATGCTGGCAGCAGGCATTACCCTTGATGAAATTCCGTACTGGAGAGAAGGCACACTCGACAAATACACTCCCTCCGGCGACTATGTAGTCGTTAAATTTGCCAGATGGGCTTTTCGAAAGTTCAAAGGCATTGAAGACAAGCTCGGAACACAGATGAAAGCCGTCGGTGAAGTTATGAGCATAGGAAAAAATTATAAAGAAGCTTTTCAGAAATCAATACGTTCTCTCGAAACGGGCCGGTACGGACTCGGCTTTGCTAAAAACTTCAATGAACTTTCACTGGATGAACTTCTAAATCTCCTCAACGACCCCTCCAGTGAACGCCAGTTCATAATGTACGAGGCACTCAGAAAAGGCGCGGACATCGATACCCTCTACCAGAAAACTTTTATAAAACCCTGGTTCATAAAGCAAATGCGGGAACTTGTCCGGCTCGAAGAAAAAATCCTGAAATACAAAGGAAAAAAACTGCCGGAAAAGCTGCTCATTCAGGCCAAGAAAGATGGCTTCTCCGACCTCTATCTCGCAAAGATTACAAACAAACCGGAGCATAAAATACGCGGACAACGAACCGAAATCAACATCAAAGAAGCATGGGAACCCGTCCCCGTAAGCGGTGTAGAAAATGCCGCATATTATTTCTCAACATACAATGCCCCGGACAAGGTTAAAGTTACCGGTAAGCCAAAGATAATGGTACTCGGCGGCGGACCAAACCGAATAGGACAGGGAATCGAATTCGACTATTGTTGTGTACACGCCGCCTTTGCATTACGCGACCAGGGATACGAATCAATAATGGTAAACTGTAACCCCGAAACCGTCTCCACAGATTACGAT
>CAZGGE010000100.1:0-413 GCA_964524285.1 uncultured Pirellulales bacterium | reverse complement strand
CCGCTGACTGTGGAAGACGTTCTAAGCATCTACGAAAAAGAAAAACCTCAAGGCGTAATCGTTCAGTTCGGCGGCCAGACACCCCTCAATATCGCAAATCAGCTCGCCGACGCCGGTGTGAATGTCTTCGGCACCTCCCCAAAAACAATTGACCTTGCAGAAGACCGTGACCGTTTTAGAGAAGTCATGAAAAGGCTCGGAATTCCAATGCCGCAGTCCGGTATGGCAAGCAATCTTAAACAGGCACTGAATATAGCCAAAAAAATCGGATACCCTCTAATGGTCAGGCCGTCCTACGTGCTCGGTGGAATGGGCATGGAAATCGTGCATGATGAACAAATGCTTCGCCAATATGTCGCCGCCGCAGTCGAAATTACACCCCAAAGACCCATACTCATCGATAAATTTCTCGA
>CAZGGE010000099.1:9366-11356 GCA_964524285.1 uncultured Pirellulales bacterium | reverse complement strand
CATAGGTTTAGCTCATAAACAAATCTGAAACCACCAACTTTTTGGGAGTTGAACCATAAATACAATATACTCAACTAAATGAATACATACTCTTAATGCGGCGCACACCGCTACCGCAACAATACCACTCTCAGGTACAGCTTTTATTTAACAGCTATAGCATTAATGAGTATTATAAAATGTAGATATACAATCCCTATAGGGAACCCCGGACACGTCAATTAGCCACAATCTGCGCCTGTCCCTGCCTGAACTCAGGCCAATTTATTATCTCTTATATCTGTTCTTAAAAAAAGTCAACAAAAAAATCAAAAATTTTTTTTGATGCTTTAATTACCCTTTGACGTGCACTTCTAATGATTGATGTTAAGTATTTATGATAAATAAGCACTAAAAAGTTTTTACAATTGCTGAACGGCGGGCTAACCTTAACGCCTTTTATACTGATTTTTATTTATTCCTCAGCAGCTTTGCCACGTATTTCTCAAGGGTCTTCCCGAAAACATCAATTTGAGAAACTTTCCCCTCCCCGTCGATGATAAAGCTCGTAGGCACGTTGATAACACGATAATCTTTGCGAACATGGCTCTCCCGCCACGCTCCCCCATGCAAATTCCTGAAGCTCAAACCCTGCTCTTTTACAAACTTCCTGCATTCAAACACAGATTTATCCAGATTTATGCCCACCACCGTAACCTTGTCTCTGCCGAATTTCTCCTCAAGCTCATTAAGCTGACTCGCGGATTTGATACACGCAGAACACCAGCTCGTATAAAAATACAATACCGTGATTACTCCACTTTGTGCACCCAGACTAAAACTTTCACCGCTTAATAATTGCCCCTTGACCTCCGGCGCCTTCTGCCCGTATGAAAGTGGCATAAAAGGTTCAAGCTCAATCTCAACATTGCAGGTATTTTCTGAATTACCACCGGGATTGTTGGCGTTATCCTCCCTGTCTGAAATCCTTACATCCCTTTCCGCCTTCAAAACTCTGCCGTAGTTGTTAAGCAGCAGTCTCCTGAAGCAATGCAGTGTGTATTCCCCGCCCGGTACGTCATAAATTTGATAGCAGCCGTCTTTCTCCGTAACATCCGAAAAAACCACACCTTCACCGCCTGCAAACACCTCATCCTCTTTGCTTGTGGACTCAAGATGAACCCATACGCCGTGCAGTCCTTCACCATTGGAATCGGCAATCTTTCCTTTTAAGCACGGAAGCTTGCTGCCGCCGAGTTCTATCTCCTCTTTCTTGCCGGACTCCAGATTGATAATCTTTTGCTTTGTAACCACACTATCAAAGCAGCAGCCAACCTGCGGCACCTCCTCGATGACCTGCACAATGTATTGGCCCGGCATAAGATTCATGAATTTACACCTACCGTCGGCTTTCGTATTCGCTTTATGCTCATAGCTGAAAAAACAATGCCTCGTCAGATATCGAACTGTAATTTCCTGTCCTTTGACCGGCTTCGTACCTTCCAGCAGACGAACCGTCATGCTCGAAGGCTCTTCGATAACCAGCCGAACCTCACCACTCCCCGCAATTGCAGCCCGCCGAAAAACACATCTGTCTTCCATGTCCATCGCAAAAAATATGCTGTCCGCATGTGACTCAACCGAAAGCTCGAACCTGCCCTCCCTGTCACTTATCCCACGAGGTATATGCTCGGCAATCAGTACAATGTTATTGGAAACACGTAACCGGTGTTCCATGTCCGGCATGTAAATCACCGTTCCCGCAGCCGCCGAACCGTCACCATAAACGACCCTGCCCTCGATATTATCACACAAACCTCGACTGGCCGCTAATAACATGCAGAATAGACGGAACCCCGCCTTCAGACTTATCCTTCGTCTACACATAGCCTTTCCCTCAATGGGATACGGCATACATGAGTATATTTATACCCATTTTTATCGCATCTTTGTGCTCATGCCTGCCGTCTCGACCCTTTCGAAACCACTTGCGACCTCGGTCCACCCAGCC
>CAZGGE010000099.1:0-9356 GCA_964524285.1 uncultured Pirellulales bacterium | reverse complement strand
GCCGCAGTGAAGGTCCGTCGAACTCAAAAAAGCCGCCAGACGCTCACCAATAAAAACGCCCATAGGAGGATGATAAAAACCCTGGAGGTGGGGCAGACCTGTCTCACCCAAATCATACACGTTGTGAAATACTTCATGGTCTCGCTCCACCATTCGAACTTGCTCTTTCTCGAAAAGCTCACCAAATAGTTTCATAGTGCTTTTGTAAAAATAGTCTCCTCGCTTTTTGTAAACACAATCGTCCATGAGAATAAATCCGCCCTCGAGCAGATACTGCTTGAGATTTTCCTGCTTCTTCTTGTCCAGTTTATAATAACCTTCCGCAGTCATAAAAAGAAACGGATATTTGCGCATCTTTTCCAAATCGGTCAGGTCCACAACTGCGTTAAAACACCTGCACGCATCGTCATGCAGCGGTCGATGGTCCCGGCAGTTGGGCGGAACCTTGACCTTGCACCTCAATACCTTCGAAAACGCCTCCAGCAAATTCCTCTCCGCACCAGGATATACACTCCACCTTGCAAGAACTCGCCGGTCACAGGAAAATTTCACCCTCGTAAACAAAAAATCATACTTGTCGATATCTTCCTTGGCTTGTCGCTCGCCCGCAGATACGGCAGGAAGAATAATTGATGACCCCGCACTTACACCCGCAACTACGCCGGCCGCTCTCTTGAGAAAATTTCGCCTCCCTGTTACTTTCACCTGCTCAAAACCTGCCATTTCAATACCCGCTTTAAGCTTAATCTAATTATAGTATTTTTATCCTTTAACGCCGCATAACGTATATGTTTCTTCATTCTTTTACGAAAAAGTACTTAGATGCTCCAAGCCCGTCCTTTCCGCTCGTTGCATAACGCCACGGCCGCTGGCTCGCTACCCCGTCCCCGTCATCCTCAAGTATGGCCGTCTCCGTCTTCAACAAATCCTCTCGACGGTATAATTCATCCAGCTCACGTGATGTAAACGTAAACGCCTCCAGAAGGCTTGTCCTCCCGTCATCGTCGGTATCGCTGTCCGGATGACTGAGCGACGGAATAAAAAAATCGCTGAAACGGGTGCTGTATTCCTGGTCGCTTCGAGAACCGCACACAACAATTGTGTTCGGCCCGCTCAAATGTTTAACCGCCTGACCCGCTCCCGGACAATCCAGAACAATCAGCTTCGATGATGTTTCAACCTTACTTAACCACCTGCATAATTCATCATGAGTTACGTCAGGACCGGGAAGATTAAACCGAAGCCTGCTGCTCGCAATATTCCCCTGGCCCACGTAATAAAAAATAAACCTGTCCTGTTCCTCAATCCTCTCCGCTGCCCGCGACAATGCCTTTTTCAGGTTTTCCGCGCTCGAAATTTCACCATAACCCACAGCAAGCGAAGCCGGCTCCGCCAGAACCTTCACCTGCTCCGATTCAACCTGCATCTGACCAAGTACAAATTTCCGAAGCCTGATAACCGCCTTATCCTTGCTCTGACGCTGCTCAACGTCTTTGTTCAATCCGCCCACAATTATAACGTAAGTTTGCATCTCCTGTTTCACTTCTTTGTCCCCGCTACCTGCCACAGCCCCCTCCATTACACCCATACTCACCAGAAAAACCAGTACAAAAATAATCTTTAACTTATTCATTTGTATTTCTCTCACACCATTCCCATCACACGCCTGGCAAACCAGTTAATGCTCAACAACACACAAAGCCCCACAAGCAAATCCCATCTCGGCCAGATACTCACCATCTCCGTTAAACTCTGCACCCGGCTCTTCGATGCAAATCTGTCCGGTAAATCACCATCAATTTCGTCCACATCCAGGTAATCGCCGCCGATACGCTTTGTCAACGCCCGTAAAAACTTTGTATCTAATTCCACATTGTCCATTTCACTCCGCACCGCCGGCAGATTCAACGCAATCGTCTTTTCGCCAAGAAATATCCCTTCCTTTTCTGCCTGAACACTTGCCACCACACTCTGTTCGAATATCCCCTGCGATTCAGCCTCATAATGTCCCTCCGATACCTGACTCATACTCAAAATCTCACTGCCCGTATCAAGCAAAACCGTTGCATCCGCAACCGGATAAAAATCCCGGTCGCATACAAAGGCATCAAACCTCACCGTCTCCGCTTCTTTACCCGCTCGCTCCGCAAACAATTCCACTCTCGACTCCACCTTCCGAATCCTCCCCACGTAACCCGTCAGACCGGAAAAAAACTCCCGCAACAAACCTCCCCCAAGGTCTTCCCTGTACCACGTAAACAACCTCCTCGCATTAACCAGGCAAACCCTCCCCTTCCCCACTCGATGAACGACCGCTATCGGCAAATCTCCCGCTATTGCCAACACCGTCGCCGCCGGCTTCTTCTTCACATCCTCGTACCACGCATGTACCGTCTCATCTTGAATCTGAACCATCTTACTCTCAATAGCACCCGTGTGTTTGCCCTCCGCCGTAATTTCAAGCGTACCGTATCCCCGTCTGTCCCCGACACCACCGCCTTTATCAAACCACGTCGGCAAAAGCGTTGCAATCTTACTGTTATCCCACGACTCTGCGCTATATTCTCCCCGACCGGGCATAACAATCAGCCCGCCTCCTCTCTCAACCACAAAACTATACAGCCCTTCAATCTGCTTATCACTCAAACTGTCCGCCGCACAAGGCCCAAGAACAACTACGTCATATTCATAAAACCCCGCCGCATCTTCGGGAAGCTCCTTATTACCCGACAAACGCGAACCCGCCGCCTCCCGCCCGTCAATAATTGCGTCCAGTCCCAAATAAAGCTCCACCTTCTTATCCATCGAAAGCGCCCTGCGAACCTTACCTACGTCGAAATTCGCCACCTGCGAATAAAACAGGACCTTTAATTTACTGTTTTCGATAACTCGAACCAGTGTGCTCCTCTCGTTGTTGGCCGTGTTCACCTCTTCCCCCACCCGCTTAACGCGGGCCGAAAGAGTGTGTGTCCCCAGCACCTCCGCACCAACCGTAAACTCCGTCACCAGCTTACGCCTTGAACCCTCGAAAGACAACTGCTTCGACGCCACAACAAATCCGTCTCTAAATAATTCCAGCTTCACAGCCTCCTCTGGTTTCCTTACTGCCGATACCTCTACTTCAACCCTGTAAGCCGTATCTATTGAAGCCTGCGCCGGCGCTTCTATACCCCCCACACAAACATCGTTTTTCGCATCTTTTATTCCCACACCAAACACAACCACATCAAAACTGCCTCCCATCGACGGATATGCCTCAACGTTCTTCTCGTTAGCCTGCCCATCCGTGAAAACTATTGCACCTGCAACTTTCCCGCTCGCCGCTGTGCTGCTGCCTCCTGATTCGCTCGCCGCTTCGTGCTGTAGCAGTAGATTTACACAGCTTTGCATATTCGTCTGTCGCCCCCATCGCCGAAGCCCGCTGAGCGACTCCGCATAGTAACACCGCTCGTCAAATCCGTATATCCTGAAATTCGGACCCTTATCACCCTTTATCGATAATCGTTCCCGAAATTTGTCTATTGCCTTCTCCAGTCGGCTTTCCTTTCCCTCCTCAACCACCGACATGCTTTCGCTCGTATCAAAAAGCACCAACACCGAATTCCTCATCCACCTTTCCGTACTTCGGCCCCTGCACGGATCGCACAATATCAAAAAAAGAATCAACACCACCGCCAACTGTACCGCACCGAGAACCCATCGCCGCCATCCTGCCTTCCGAATATCTTTTGAACGGAATATGCCAACCATAAGCCCAACGCAGCAGACAACAAAAATTACCGTAATCAAATGTCCCGGATAATTAACGAATATCATTATTGTCCCCCCGCCTTGGCTGTTTTTGCCGCCTCTTCGAAAAACCCGCTCTCCACACGAAAATACCTCGCGTCCGAAGGCTCCTCCTCGACCACCGCCGCCTCCAGCTTCTTCGCTTTTATCGAAATCGACCAGAATTCTCGAGCAAGAATTCTTGCCGTCTCTGCCGCCGTCTCACCGCCGGCATATTTCCCCGAACCCAGCGTCGCTCTGCCCCCAACACCGTCCGATGTCTGCATACTCGCATTGTTGGATTGTGCCTTACCCTTTTTCCCCTCACCGGTTTTCACGGGCTTCGCTTTGGCCAGCAGCGCATCCGCCTCCTCCAGGCGGGCTATCATCTGATTCAATTCCTCCTTACCTACCGTCTCGTCGGCCTCGAACTTCTCCGCAAGCTCTCCAAGCTCCTTAGCCACCTCCGCCGCATATTTCGATGCCTTCTCCTCCTCCGTAAGAGGCAATTCATTCTCCAGAATTTTCCGTGCAATCTCAAGTTGCTCGCCCGCAATGTCAAGAGCCTTCGTTGCTTCCGCCATTTTGTTTTCCGCCTCGCTCTCAAAATAAGCCTGGTGCATCTTTTCCTGAAATTCCTTCATCAATTCCCCGGCGGCATGAAGATGACGGTGCGCTTCTTCTCGTCGTTTTGAAGCTTCATCATTCGGTATTCTCGGCAGCTCTCGCAAAGCCTCTCTCAGCTCATGCAGTTTTTCCTCAAGTGCACGTTGCTTCGCTTGAAACATCTTCAATCTTTGCTCCGCATTCGCCGAGCTTGCATAACCCGAACCCTTCCCCTGCTCATTACCTCCGGTTTTTGTATTCGACCTCGCTTGCTCATTCTTACCCTTTTGAATATCCGCCATCTTTTGAGCTAATTCCCTGTTCTTCTCCTCAAACGCCGCCAGCTTTTTTCTAACCTCATCCGTTTCCTTCTTATTCCTGCCGTCTCCTTTTTGTCCTTCTCCACCACTGTTTTGCTCGAGCATTTTTTCAAGCTTGTTGATTTGTGCCTGCAATGCCTTTTGTTGCTTTTGTAGTTTCTCCAGTTCCTTCTGACCCCCGCTACCCGACGCGGCGCCCATTTCTCCCTCGCCCGCTTTCGAAACGCCGTTGGGACTCGGTGAAAGTGCACCCTCCACTGAAACCTTCGAGGTCATTGGAACTCCTGTTTCCCCCTCTCCCTCGGGACAGGGCCTGCATGCATCCCGCCTCTCACTCTTGGAAACCCATGACTCCTCATCCGTAAGTTCCTGTTTAAGCTTTTGTTGTGCCTGTTGTTTAAGGAAGGTCTCGAAATTTTTCTTCAGCCGCTCCTCCTCCGCCGCAAGTTCTGACAGCTTTTCCGAAAGTTTCTTCAACTCCCATTCAATCCGCTCCTTTTCATAACGGCTGAGATGAACTCGCTCCTCAACTTTCACACGGTCCGGCTCCGGTGGGAGAGAACCCTTACCTCCTTTCCGCAGAACCTTCTCGAGCTCCACCAGAAATTTACGCAATATCCGGTAAGCTGCCTTTTCCGGAGGCAACGCCTCTTTCGCCTTGAACCATCGCAGAAACTTATCCGCTTTCACATAATTATCAAAAACCTTGTTAAGTATCTCCTTGTCTTCCTCACTGAAATTATAACTCGGGTCGTCGACAATAAGTTCCAACTGCTCTTGGCAGTATTCAACGTCATCCGCTATAGACTTTAATTGCTCACGGTCTTCGCTTTCAAGATGTCGTTTGTCCGCCAGCGCCCACGTCTTCTTTAATATCGCACGCGTATACTCAAGTATCTTCGACAGCTTCGTATGCTGCTTTTTCGCGTCACCCTTAAGTCCCTGCTTACCGGCGCCGCCCGGCAAACCACTTTTCGTCTGATGCCACAAACGACGGTAGGGACGTATCTCAATAAAGTATACGTCGCTTGAAACCGGATACCTCGACCACTCCGAATATACTCCAATGTCCTTCGCCTTACAGTAAAACAATATGCTGTCCCCTCTCGATAAATCATATTCCTCGAGTTCCAGCGTATGACCATAACTCGCTCGCCTTACTCCCTTTTCCATACCAAAATCGAAAACCTCCGCTTCCGCACCCGCTGACTCTACAAATAACTCCGCCTCTTCAAGACCAAAATCATCCGTAACCTCAAAGGTGATAGGCACACTCGCCACGTTTGTCGCCGCATAATCTCCCTTGGGCGAAATAAGACGAAACGCTGGCTGCTCATCCGGCTTTATCCGAACACAAAGCGGTGGTATATCTTCATTCAACACACCTTCGGAGCTGGTCAGTCGAAAACGAATAAAACCGTCTCTGTCCGCTATGAAACGGAAACCGAATTCGTTTACATCGGATAATCGCTTTTCCTGAACCTTCCCGTCGACCCCCTCGATTGTTGCCGCACAAAGCCTTTCTGTTGCCGTAACCTTGACGGATACAAAGCTCTCCACCGGCACTTCAAGATTGTAGTTCTCCACTATCTCGCTGTAACCCTCAAATTCGCTATCCTTTCCAATGGATACTACCGCCTTGATTGATTTTATCTTTGGAATGCTGGATACCGTTAGTTTCCGCCACCCGCTGTAAGTCTTGTCCGCCTCGAAACGGTATTTCATTTTAGCCGGCTCTGACAGCGTCAGCCTCATCTCCAGCCTCGCCTGCTCATTCGCATCAAAGCTCGGACTAAGCTCGAAAGACTCTGAATTCGAATCCACATCCTCTTCGCCGTCTCGATTCCGAAGTATAAGACTGCCCGTCTCGGGCACACGCCCCTTTATACCCGCCGCCATGTATGCCGTTGTGTTAGGTTCCACCACAACGTCTCCTGTTATCGCCTCCAGAATTGTTGCAGGTAGCGGCTCAACCGGCGCGGTAGGCTGCACGAGCCTCGAAAAATAAGAACTGAAATATACATAATGCTCGTGTACGAAATAACCGCACACCGTAAGGGCGAATATGATAAAAACCATAAGAGCATAGGCCGCACCCTTGTTGACCGTTGCTCCGAAATTCACCCTTTGGCTGTCTCGGCAGGTCTGAAGAACCACCTGCTCGGCAAGACCGTGGGAATACGGATAATCTTTTCGGTTCTCGAAATATTCAATTGCCGTTACCAGCTCCTGGTTGAAATTTCTTTTGCTTTCAATATAATTGGCCGCCCGGCTGCACGATATATGACCCAAAAGCAGCTTGCCCGCACGAATACCAATATACAATATCCCAGCACCGAGAAGAACCAGCGCAACAGTCCGGCCCGGTGTACCGAAATTGAACCGGTGGTCTAACCACGCATAAACACCAAAATAACATGCAAAAAATGCTAAACATAATGCTGTTACTTTCAATGCCGCAAGACCTACAAGCCATCGGCGCACCTTCTTCACCCTCAATGCCAGATGCTCTAACAAACTGTCAAATTCTTCCGCCATCATTATTGACCCGCACCACTAACATCCGGAATTAACTCATCCCTAACGCCTCAGCCGGTTCGAAATCGCAGGCTCTATAAACAATAATATGACCGTTATCCAGATAAAATATTTCCATATAGGCTTGTATTTCTTGCCCTCCTCTCCCGCTAAAGCCGCCTTTCCTATTTCCTGCCTGCCGGATATCGCTCGCCGCATCAGGCCCGCAAGATGCTCACTTCCAGGCCTGCTCATGTCCGTTTCTCCTTCACAAAGATTTACACCTGCCCGAACCGTCGGCTTTGACAGCGTCCTGACCCATCCGGTTCCGCCCGAATCTGCCAACTGTATAAATGAACTCGACCTCGAACATTGCTCTTCCTTACCGTCACACCTTTGAACCCATATCTTTTCGGCATGACCGAAATGTTCGTTTTCAACCGGAAGTATTACCGCCTCGTCAACTCGAAAACAATGTTGACGAACACGGCCCGTACCACCTGCGAGATACCGGCAAAAGGCCACCGCTCCTCCGGATTTCATAACACTACCTAACGAATCATCACAACTCGTGTTCACAAGCATCACACTGCCCCTGCCAACACGCCTCTTGTAAACAAATCCACAATCCTCTTGAAGCGACCACGCCGTCACCGCCTTCGGATGCACCTTACATTCAAAATAGCCCTTGATAAAAACCTCATCCATCCGGTAATTAGAAAGAGAATTTATAATGTGCTCGCAGTCTGACCCCTCGCTCAAACTGACACAGCACGAAGGCTTCGCTTCAAGATGTACCTCACCATCAACGTATTCCCTCGGCAGGGCGGCAAGAAGACCATCCTCCCACAACGTAGACGCCGCCGAATCCGCTAATTCCTCACGCATAAAAAATATCAACTCTCCACCACGATTCACAAAATCACTCAGAACATCCGTATATTTGACCGTCCGCTCATCTATGCCCGAAAAAATCAACACGTCCGCCCATTCGACGTCTGAAATGCCGAAACTCGAAAAGCTGGCCTCACGAACGTTCAACTCCCCAGGCGATTCCATCCGCGATACCGAACTCAAACCCGTCTTCAAAAGGAACAACTCCTCCCCTCCCACAACTGCAACGTTGATAATCTTCTCCTCCGGAATATCCACCGCCACGTAATAACTGTCATCCTCCTTTAACCCGTCACCTTCGGACAAATTCAACCTCACCGCAAGATAACGCTCATCTTTCCCTGTTTCAGGCACCTCTATCTTGACCGGATATATCATACGCCCACCCGACGATAGCTTCACCTCTGAAGACTTTGATTTCACCCCCTTTATCTCCGCAAAAAGTTTACGAACCTCCTCCGTCTCACCATAATTCGCCACCGTAACGTTGGCAAGCAGTTGACCCTCCGAGCTCCTGCCCGTTTGAACGTCCGTTATCGCCGCATTACTTATATCCTCGGACCCTCCAACAACCTCGTATCGAAAATCATTCACCGTAACGTGCCGACCGAACTCACTTATTGTACTCAAAATCGCTGGCGTAAAATCACTCACCAATAACGCCGATACCTTCTCACCTTCGGATTTCTTGAGAACCGCTCCACCCAATACGGAAAAAAATCCTCCCACTTCTGCCTTACGAGCCTGAAGCCTCAGCGACCGGATGTGCGATAACGCCCGTGCCTTCGGAATGTTTTGCACCCATTCATCCCCGCTAAGACTGCAAACGTGAAAAACACCGTCCTCATCCGCCCCTCGAACGTAAGAACAGGCCTTCTCCACCGCATTATCCAGATAACTCTCCCCGCCTTCCGTGTATGCCATCGACATCGAATTGTCTATTCCTATATAATATAGCTGCTCTGGCTTGTTTTCCTCAGACTCCAGCAAAATCCTCGGCCTCGCAAAAAGCATCGCAAGCAAAACTATGATTGCACACCTCAGAAAAAGTATCAGAATATCTCGAAGCCGACGTCGTGACTGACTTTCCTTCTGACCCACTCGCAAAAAACGAAGCATCGTAAAAGGTATTTTCTTAAACCGGGGCTTCGCAAGCAAATGCGCAATAAGAGGACCCGCCACCCCGGCCGCTCCAAAAAGAAATAAACCCTCTACAAAACTCACATCATCCTCTTTCTCTTGCCCAGATAT
>CAZGGE010000098.1:0-11437 GCA_964524285.1 uncultured Pirellulales bacterium | reverse complement strand
GTTTTTGTTTATAAACCATTAAAATCTGTCGCTTAAAAAAGTGCGAAAGTTAACCTTTATAATGTGGGGCAAATTTAGGGTATTAAGTGGTGAGAAAATTATTGATAGTAAAATGTTAGTTTTATACAATTATTTTACGATACTAAAATATATGTAGCAAACGGTGTGTTCTGAAAGGCAAAGATAATGAAACTATCAGAAATAAGGATACAAAATTTTAGATCTTTTGATGACCAAACAATACCTCTTGAGAATTACACGTGTTTAGTTGGACCTAACGGTTCCGGCAAATCTGCCGTGCTGATGGCGCTCAACGTTTTTTTTAGAGAGAATGAGGCAACAGTGACGCCTGTATTAAAACTAACAAGAGAGGATTTTCATCATGGGAATATAGAAGAGCCAGTTAAGATAACTCTAACCTTCGAAGGCTTACCAGATAATGATGACGAATCAATCTCACCGGAAGCAAGGGATTTGCTTAATCTTTATGCAAGGCATGGTAAGTTGATTTTGTTTGCTAAGGCGGAGTGGGACGCAAATACAGAAACAGCACCGGTTAAACAATATGGGTCGCGTTTGGTAATGGAAGAGTTCGCCTCATTTTTTGAAGCTGAGAAAAAGAAAGCGCGTGTGGGAGAGCTAAAAGATATATATGCTGACATAAAAAAGCATTTTCCAGATTTACCGGACGAGACAAGAAAGCAACAAATGCATGATGCATTGAGGAGTTACGAAGAATCTCTGCCCAAGGAGCGTAAGAAGCATATCGAGGAAACGAACGAATTCTACGGATTTACAAGAGGATTATATCGGCTTGAAGAATTTGTACAGTGGGTATATATTCCTGCGGTTAAGGATGCTTCAAGCGAACAGGAAGAGGGAAGTAAAACGGCGTTGGGTAAACTGCTGCAAAGAACTGTTAGAAATAAGATTGATTTTTCACAACTTGATACTTTGAGAGAAGAAACTCAGGGAAGATACAAAGATATATTAGATGCTGAAAAGGGTGTATTGAAAGATCTGAGTTTATCAATACAGGCAGAACTCAGAGAGTGGACTAATCCCCTTGCAGCTTTGGAGTTGGAATGGGAAAGTGATTCAGATAAGTCTGTGGAGGTGAGAGAGCCGAGAGCAAGAGCAAATGTTGGAGAAGACTCTTTCATAGACAAAGGGATATCGAGAATGGGGCATGGAATGCAAAGGGGTTTCTTAGTTGCAATCTTGAAGGAAATGGTGAGAAATGTGCAAAAAGAAGGGCCAAAATTGCTGCTCGGATTTGAAGAACCTGAGCTTTATCAACACCCACCGCAAGCGCAACATATGTTAAGCATGTTGGAACGATTAGTGGAGCCGCAGAATAATTCACAAGTTATCGTAACGAGTCACAGCCCGTATTTCGTGTCCAGCAAAGGATTCGAAAGTATAAGGATGTTTCGCAAATGCGGGCAGAGGCCTTGTTCAGTAGTAAAAGGGACGAACTATGAAAAAGTGAGAAAGAAACTTACAGACGCATTTGGGAAGGAGAAACAATCACCATCAAGTTTGATGGCGACAGTTGGACAAATAATGCAAGCATCCCAAAAAGAGATGTTCTTTTCTCCAGTAATTGTGCTGGTGGAGGGGGAAGAAGATGTTGCCTATATTTCAACACATTTAAACTTAACTGGAGAGTGGAAAACGTTCCGGCGAAATGGATGTCATTTCGTCGTAGCTGGCGGGAAAAATAATGTGCCACGACTTTTAGGAATACCGGCCTTCGTTGTTTTTGATTCAGATATGGAAAGAAGTAACAGGAAAATTGAAAAGGCGGAAGAATTGGCAGAGGACGAACCCAAACGGCAAGAAAAAATCAAAAGTGCGAAAGCAGAGTTAAATAAGCAAAACGAAATAAATAGAGCAATAGCACGTTTATGCGGTTATGAAATAGAGAATCCAACCGAGTGCAAGACAATATTCAATGACAGCATGGTTATGTGGAAGGGAGAAATTGGAGAAGAAGTGGTAAGGAGTTTTAGAAATGGGCAGTGGGAAAAAACACAAAGTGAAATAGTAGAAAAGTATGATTTTAAAGACGTGAGGACAAAAGGAAAGAATTGCATGATAATTGTTGCGACACTCGAGGAGTTGCATAAAAATGAGAAAAAATCATCCGCATTAATTAATTTATGTAGTCGAATATCAAGATATGCTCAAAAGTGTATAGTTTTGGGAACATGAAAATGGATAGGATTTCGATAAGCTCAAGTAATATTGTATCAGTAGGATATGATAGAAGCTCAAGGACACTCGAAATAGAGTTTGGAAATGGTGTTTATCAGTATTATGAGGTTCCATTGCAGATTTATGAAGGATTAATAAGCGCAACATCAGCAGGTAGATACTTCCACGGAAATATTAAGGACAAATATGATTATTCGAAAGTCAGATGAGATCTTTTTACTAACGCTAAGGTGGGTTTTGAACATTAACCTTCAAGAAGGATGAAGGTTCAAAGATTATGAGGTTGCATATGGGTCAATTGGCAGGGTACATGGTTACATGGACAACTTATGGGAGTTGGCTGCAAGGTGATGAGAAGGGGTATGTTAAAAATGGAGAAGTTCTTAAGGGTGGTCGGCATTTACAAAAAGCCAATAAAAGTATTATGCAGTATGATGCAGTAAGACTGAGAACGCGCGAGAAGGAGATTATTAGAAGTGCAATTATGGAGGCGGGGAGATATTTGGGAGAGGAAATAAAAGCTATATCTGTATGGAGTAATCATGTTCATGTGGTTGTAGGATACAGTGGAAGGCCAATAGAGGATATAGTAAGCAGGTTCAAGAATAAGGGGTATTTTGCGCTCAGGAAAGAAGGTTTTGCCGGGCGGCTGTGGACGCGGGGTTTTGATAAGAGGTATTGTTACGATGAAAATAGTTTACAGAGGAGGATTGAATACGTAAGAAGACATGCAAGTAAGGAATAGCATTGGCCTTAAGGGGATTAAGGTATGAAAGATGGGAAGATAAGGCGGGGAGGATGGGTTCCCGATGAATCGGGACTTCGCTACACGACAAGCTCAGGGTTTTGGTGAACTACGCCCTGAGATTTCTCCGCTGCGCGATGCTTCGCATCGCTTCGGTCGAAAAGACAAAAAGTAGCTGAGGCGGGGTTTCGGCAGGAATGGGGTTTTCACGATAGAGTGAGATTTTGTTTGAGGGAAGAAACCCGCCGAATGAATCGACGGGCAACTGGTGTGTTCCGCATGGTTACGGTATGGGTTTGTGGGGACGAGGTGAGGAGAGTGAGAAAGGCGGGAAAGGTTTGAAAGGTAGAAAGAAACGGTAAAATTGTTGCGTGATGGTGGAAAACAGGGTATAATGCGGTTGGAATTCTTTGAGGAGGTTGTATCATGTCTTTTAAGGTGGTGTGGTTGCAGGTTTTTGTTTTGCTGTTTGTGGGCGGGACGTGCACGGGGGCGGAGATGTTTCCCAACGGTAACAGGATTAATATGGGTTGTTATGGAGGGACAGGGTTGGCATCGAGGAGCTATTTTCCCGAGGATTTGAATGGAGACGGTGTGGTGAATATGAAAGATTTTGGACGTCTGGCGGGAAAGTGGTTGATGGAGAAATAGTGGTGTTCGTCATTTATTTATGAGGAAACGGCGGATAAAGAAAGAGCCGTGAGTTTTTTCGCTCACGGCTCTTTTATCAATGGCATTGTTTAGAGGCGTTACTGCTGCTTGTTCCAGAGGTCGGTCATGAGTGCATAATCTTTCATGTCGACCTTTCCGTCTGCTGAGATGTCGGTTTCGAGGTTATCGGATTTGTTAAGCCATTCGGAGGCCATAGAGCCGATGGCACTGTATCGGGAGAGGTAATCGGGTTTTGCGGTTACCTCGTTTGATTTGCACAATTCGACGCCGTTAACGATTTTTGTAACCTTGTAGTAGTAGGTGATTCCGTTGATTGGAGTGTCGTCGAGGTAAGTAGCGTAGGTAGTGGTGTGGCAGTTGACAATTCTGTTTGCGGGGATGCACTGGACGTTGGGGTTTACGCTGCGATAGACGTTGTAGCAATCGGCGGCGTTGTCGTGAGTCCATGTTAGCTGTACTTTTCCTCTTTTTGCCCTTGCGGCGAGGTCGTCTATGCAGTCGCAGAGTTCAATGCTGACGGTGGTTGAGTTAGTGTCGAAGAGAGTGAGTGAGTCGGAAGACATGACGCGTAGTCCTATGGTGTATTGTCCCGGTGTATTCCACGAATGCTGTACGATTTTACCATTTTCGTCGTCGTACTGACCATCATTGTCGAGGTCCCATGTCCACTGGATGATTTCGCCACTTAATGCGGTTGAATCGGAGCCGTCGAGGGTAATTTCTTCACCGACACATCCGGAGTATGGACCGCCGTGGTCTGCTGTAGGGTTGCAGAGATTTGGGTCTCCGTAGGCGTAAGCGGCTTTTGAGAGGCATTTATCGTTTCCAAAAGCGGCCATTATTCTATACCAGTGTTCTTTTCCCATGACGAAACTGCCGTGTGAGCTTTGGGGGACGGTTACGGTTTTGAGGTATTCGTAGCCTGTGTTTTCTCCGGCGAAGCTTCTGAAGACATCGTAGCTGTCGGCCCCAATGTCGTCCCATGAGAGGAAAATCCTATGGCAGACGGCGACGGCGTTAACCTCGCAGATGCAGCCGTCGTATACATCTACGACGGCGAAACTTTCGTCTGTAAGGTTTGGTTCTCCGCTGGCGGGGTAGGCATTTTCGGTATTGTCAGTTACACGGAGTCCTATGTCGTAGAGTCCTGCCTGTGGGAAGTGGTAGTCGAAGTCGGCGCCGTCGAGGATAATAATTTCACCTGTTTCGCTTTGATAGGTGAATGGTGCGCCGTCGAGGTCCCAGTCCCATGCGGTGATTGTGTCATTTGGGCACTGCGGGCAGCCGGCTTCGTGTGTACCTTCGTCCGGTTCGTATGAGTCTGAGCCGTCGAGCACTAGGCTGTCGCTGGGACACCTGGAGACGATATACGGACCTCCTGCGCGTGCGACTGGCGGGTGTGGTGGATTTGTAACGTCGATGTTCATTACGTAAGTAGCGGTATTTCCGACATCGTCGGTAACCTTTAGCTGGACGGGGTATACACAGGGAATGCTTGGGCAGCTAAAGGTGTGTGTAATTACATCGGGTTCAGTTGTGCTCTGGTCGAATGTACCATCCTGGTCCCAGTCCCATTCGAATAGTACGAGGTTGTCGATGTCTTTTCCGGGCTGAGAGTGTCCTGAGCATGAGGGGTCGAAGTATATTGGCACATCGGGATAGCTTGGGTTGGGGTCGGCTTCAAAACATGCGATGGGTGCTTCTTCGAAAAGTACTGGTCGGAGGATGATGACGCACCATGCAGTTCCGAAGACGTCTCCGTAGTAGTTCCATTTATGGTAATTTATGAGCTGGTTTGAGATTTTTTCAGCGAGTCCCATTTTGTTGTAGCTTCCGCGGTACCAGTCGAAGTTGTTTGAGGAGAATGTTACGACGGGATGCGGCAGGGCAAGTCTCATTGCCTTTGCGAAGCTGTAATATGCGTAGACGTTATTCCAATCGAGCCAGTCACTTCCCTGGTCTTTCCAGTTGTCAGCGAACCATCTTTCGACGCTTGTCCATCTTGGGTCAGCGGTGGTTGCTCCGACGAAGACGAGCTGAACCATACCGGATGGAGTGGTGGCGGAGTGTGTGCTCTTGCTGGTGTATCCGAAGGAGCCATAGGTTACGCCGCCTGAGGTCCATGAGTTGTAGCTATAGTCAAGCCAGTTGTCGTTGTATGTTTTGACCCAGTCGGGGACGTCGCAGTTCCATGGTGATTCCTGTGCGGGTAGCATACCGATGGCGGCCCACTGTGCGGCGGAGTTATCCGGCCAGCTATTCCAACTATATCTCCAGCCACCTACGAGTCCGTATCCGCTGGCTGTACCGTCGTATTGTCCCCATGCGTACATGTCGGCCATGTCCTGGACGACTTGGCGGTATGTATCATTTTGTCCGTCGTTGTCGAAGTCTCTGCCGCAGTCTTTGTCTGGTGTTCCTGCGGCGATGATTGCGTCCATGACCATACCGCCCTGGTAGATTGGTCTTCCTGTAGAATAGTCTCGGACTTCGATACCGATTCCGTTTGCGTTCGTGTCGGGATCGTCGGTGCCACCGTGCTGGGGCCCAATGCTATAAGCACGTAGGGAATAACGGTCTGAGTATCTGTACCATCCGTTGAATAGCCAGTTGAGTCCTTTTTTGACTGATTCGGCGTATGGGTCTTCATTGGGGTCGCCTGTTTCCTTGTGGCCGTTAATCTCGAAGGCGTGAACGGCGGAAGCTGTAGGTGAGACGTAATATGAAGCATAGCTGCTCCATACGGTAACAGGCTCGCCGTTGAGGGAATGGCAATTTCCGTTTGTCCACTGGAGCTGGTATAGGGTCCAGAGGCCATTGTCAATAGCGACGTTTATTCTTGCATCGAGTGTATTATCTTCGATTTTTAACAGATAATTGTCGGAGACGGCATTTGCCATTGAATTGTCGACATCGTCGACGAGTAGTTTTGCGGTGAACGGAGTTCCTGGGGCGCCGGTGTATGCGTGGTCAGACTGTACATTGTATTTAGTATTTCCGCTTGTGGAATATACGCTTGATTGTGTACCGTCTCCGTAGACCCATCTGTACCAGATGGTGGAAGTGTCGGTTGTTTTTATGACGGCTTTGAGTCGTACGGATTGTCCGCTAATGGCGGTGTGGTATTTTTGCGGGTTTCCCTGCCAGGGCACACATATGACGTTCTGTACATCCGCCCATGCGTTAGCGGCGAGTGCGGCAATGGTGAGGCAGGTTATAAGAGCTGAGATTTTTTTTGATTTGTTCATCCTTTCTATCCTCCTTACGCAAATTTATTCAACTTTTGTTTATCCGGCTTTAGCCGAAGCCTGTTTTTCACTTCTGATTTTTATAATTCCGCGCAAAAAACAATCCCGCAAGCCACAAACTCCCCTTGGAATCCGTAGTGCAGGTGAAACAAAAACATCAGAACATTCTTCTCCCAACATTACATTCTATTCACGGGACGTAATTTTACTTCTTCGCCCCATAGAAGCCTCCGACGTTTTTTAATATTATGCAGCCCGGCTCTTTATGGCAGTTGCGGGTGCATGATTTTCTCGCAAGAGTTGTGTGTCAGTTTTGTGCGTTCTTTTTTTGTTTTCGATTTGATTTGAATCGAGCAATTGCGCAACCGGCCAGGCCAATTATTGCGGTGAGAACGGCAGGTGGTGCGGGTATTACATAGGTGGTGGATTGGCCGGACATGGTTAACTCTTCAGGTGATGCGTCGTCGAGGTGCTTTAGAGCAAGAGAACCGATGTAATCGCCGTCATCGGAGAGCATAATCTGTATTTGTGCCCATCCGCCATCCGGTATATCTCCGATGGAGAAGCCGATTGCCATTGATACGTCATCAGGGTCAGTTGAAGGTACGGCGTTGTAGTTGTCGAGCTGGCCCGCCAGGAGATTATCCTTTATATCGCCATCAACAAATCCCGGCTCGTCGATTTCCCACATATCCGGGTCAGGCATACCTGTGCCCTGTGTACCAATGACCTGGCCGTACTCATTGAAAAATGTGTTGTTACTCTCGTCAATTTCGGCATCAACGAATGACATGAAAGTGAATGCTGGCAGTGATGAGCCGGTGTTATTGGTCCAGCGATAGGTAAGTGTGAGGTCAGTATCGGTATCGGTGAGGGCATAGCTGAAATTCAAAGAGAGTCCGGATGGGACTTCGTGTTCACTCATTTGTCCGCTGGTTCCGTCTGCAGTGCCGTTCAGGTCCATTCCATAGATATTTATGTATGCGTCGAGGTCGAAAGTGGCGCCGCTACCAAAGGTTACGGCATTTTCATCGGCGTATCCATAATCGGTGTGAATTTTTGAGGGGTTTACGGTAATGGCAGCATTTACATTTGAGGCAACGAGTACCAGAACGATAACTGACGTCGCGAACAGAACTTTTGTCTTCATCACATACTCCTCCTAACGTACGAATACAGACGTTTAACGGATGAGAGGTAGCTCAGGAAATCCTCCTCCGCGCCACTTTTAAGATTACCTTAAGTCTCAGAAAATACATTATAGGTCGTGCTATAAGATTGTCAAGTAAATTTTTTAATAAATTTCTTTGAGTTGAGCTGAGTGTTATGCAATTTTCGGGACTTATGTCAATTGTGTTCGATAATTGAACCTTACGAAACGTTAATTTACGCACTGCATGTTGTCCTGTAACTTGCGCCCAGGGTAGTCAGGTCGAACCGCAAAGATTAATTGCAATTAATATTAATCAGTGTTTGGCTATGGCGGGTGTTGTTTAGTTTCTTGCGGTTGGTGTTGCGTTCGGCTACACTTGGTATCGAAGGACACAGATTTAGAATTGCCAATGGTAAAGAAATAACGCGTCCAATCAGCAGTGTAGACAGGGAAAGTGGAAATAAGATGGGCAAGGGGAATGCGGGATTTATTGGCTGGATGCTGGTTTTTGTGCTTTTGGCGGGGTTGGTTTATGGAGCGAGTATGAGGCGGGTTCTTGGTGGATTGCAGTACAAGGAATTTCACCGTGAGCTGGTTACCGCGATTGCCAATGGCAGGGCGGAGTATGCTCTGGAGTGCTGCGGTGAGTTTATGGAGCGTGAAGGCGGCGACGCGGAGTCTTATTTCGTTCGGGCTATGGCTTTGAGCGAGCTGGGACGTGGTGAAGCGGCGACGGAGTGTGCGAAGCGGGCGGTTGAGAATATGCTTTCTTTCGGGCGGTTTTTAGCGGGGCCTCGCGGGCTGTTCGAGAATTTATACGGGCAGGCTGAGTTTCAGGATTACGCGGAGAGGCAGGGTGTTGTGCTGGTTGGCGGGCCGGTGGTGGGGGCGGTGACGGCACACGAGGCGAGTGTTTGGGTACGGACGGCGGCGGAGGCGGAGGTAACGTTTGAGGCAAAGAAGGCCGGCGACGATAATTCTGAGGTGGTGTCTGATCTGGTGAAGACGGATGGCGGGAAGGATTACACGGGTGTATTGCGGCTTGAGGGTTTGTCAGCGGATACGGAGTATGTTTACGAGGTGAAGGTTGACGGAAAGTTTGTGGATTTGAAACCCCGGAGGCGTTTTCGTACATTTCCTGAGAAAGGGGTTAAGTGTAAATTCAGTGTCGGTTTCGGCGGAGGTGCGGGTTATACTCCGTGGCACGAGCGAATATGGAATACGATTTTGTGGCGTGAGCCTGCGGCGTTTTTGTTGTTGGGAGACAATGTTTATATTGATACGCCTGAGGTCAGGCAGACTCAGCGTTACTGCTACTACCGGCGTCAGTCGCGGAGGGAGTATCGTGGCTTTGCATCGACTGTGCCGATATTTTCGATATGGGACGACCATGATTTCGGTACGAACGATTGTACAAGTTCGCCTGATTTGGATGTTCCGGCGTGGAAGGGGGACGTTCTGGAGGTTTTCAAGGAGAATTTTGTAAATCCTTATTACGGTGGTGGGCGGGAGCGTCCGGGTTGCTGGTTTGACTTCAGCATCGGCGAGGTGGATTTGTTTTGCCTGGATTGCCGGTTTTACCGGCAGAATCCGGCGGAAGTGGCGGAGCCTTCGATGCTTGGAGGATATCAGAAGGAGTGGTTGCTGGAGAAACTTTTGAGTTCGGAGGCTGAGTTCAAGGTTGTGGCGAGTTCGGTGCCGTGGTCTGCGGGTGTGAAGCCCGGCAGTAAGGATACGTGGGACGGCTTTTCGGCGGAGAGAGAGGAGATATTTTCTTTTATTGAAGACAACGGGATAGAAGGGGTGATTTTGTTATCAGCTGACCGTCACCGTTCTGATGCGCGGAAAATCCCGCGTGAAAAAGGTTATGATTTTTACGAGTTCGAGAGTTCGAAGCTGACGAACGTGCACGTTCACAAATTAATTGAGGATGCCGAAGGTTCGGAGTTTATTTTCGGGTATAACGCGAAGTGCTCGTTCGGTTTGCTGACGTTTGATTTAACACAAGAGGATGCCACGGTGAAGTATGAAATTGTGAACATAGACGGTGAGGTGATTGATTCGCTTACGTTGAAGCGTAGTGGGCTGGGTTTTTCGGAGAAGGGGCGGCGTTAATGTAATTGGTGATTTTTATCGGGAGAGCAGTTTTATGGACAGCAGGCTGAAGACAGACAGGCGAAGTTTTTTGAAGGGTGTTTGCGGCGGGATTTCCGCGTTGGCATTTGGTGCGGGGATTAGTGAGGCGGGATTGAAAGGGAGAAGGCCTAATATTTTATGGCTTTCTTGTGAGGATATTGGGCCGCACCTGGGATTTTATGGGGATGCACATGCTGTTACGCCGAACCTGGACAGTCTGGCCGAGGAGGGGATTCGTTATACGAATGCATTTACGACTTCGGGGGTTTGTGCGCCGTGCAGGTCTGGGATTATAACGGGGATGTATCAGACGACACTCGGTACGCACAACATGCGTTGTAATGCGGACTTGCCGGAGGGCGTTAAGGGGTTCGTTCATTATTTGCGTAAGGGGGGCTATTACTGCACGAATAATTACAAGGAGGATTACCAGACGGACGACCTGGAGGGATTGTGGGACGATTCGAGCAGGCGTGCGCACTGGCGGAACCGTCGGGAGGGTCAGGCTTTTTTTGCGGTTTTCAATTTCATACAGACGCATGAGGGTTTTGTGCACGATGCGTCGAGGTACCGCAGTTCGACGCGTCGTTTGAAGGAGTCGGAGCGGCGTGAAGCGGCTGAGCTGGATTTGCCTCCGTATTATCCGGATACGGACGCTGTTCGTGAGGAGTGGAAACGTTATTATGAGCTTATTACGGCGATGGATTACCGTGTTGGGGACATGATAGAGGAATTGAAGAGTGGCGGAGTTTATGAGGATACGGTGATATTTTTCTGGTCTGACCACGGAGTTGGTCTGCCTCGTGCGAAGCGGTGGGTTTACGATTCGGGGACGCATGTTCCTTTGATTGTGCGGATTCCGGAGAAGTGGCGGGTTGAGTTAGGAGGGGGTGCGGGTGTGGTTGATGAGCGGCTTGTCAGTTCGATTGATTTCGGTGTAACGGTTATGCGTATTGGTGGTCTGGCGGTGCCGCGGTATATGCAGGGGCTTGCGTTTTTTGGAAGGGATTTGCCGGAGGAGCGGCAATACGTATTCGGTGCGAGCGACCGGCTCGATGAGCGGTACGATACTATTCGAAGTGTGCGTGATAAGCGGTATCGTTATATCCGTAATTACCGGCCTTGGAAGCCTTATTATCAGTATCTGACGACGCCCGAGAGAGGGGCGACGATGCGTGAGCTGCGTCGTCTTCACGGAGCAGGGGAATTGCCTGCGGCGGCGGAGCGGTTTATGGCTGAGAGTAAGCCGATAGAGGAGCTGTA
>CAZGGE010000097.1:0-11542 GCA_964524285.1 uncultured Pirellulales bacterium | reverse complement strand
CATTATACAGACAGTGACTGGTGGACTTTTACTACGAAGCTCGAGCCGAGCATTAGGGTAACTGAGCCTGACAGCGGGGATACGTGGTACACAGGCCATAGCGGGTTTATCCAGTGGACGTCTGAGGGAATTACCGGCAACGTGAAGATAGAGCTTAGCCGGAACGGCGGCGCTAGCTGGGGAACGATTGTATCGAGCACTTCTGACGATGGTTCCTACAGTTGGGCGGTATCAGGACCTGCTTCGGCGACCTGCAAAATCAGGGTTACCTCTCTTGAATATCCGAGTGCGAGCGATGTAAGCAACGGCTATTTTGAAATAGCGGAACCTTATATCACGGTATTGCATCCCAACGGCGGTGAGATATGGTATGCACCGGACAACGAGTACATACAGTGGGCTTCCGGCGGCGGCGACAAGTACGTTGCAATCGATATAAGTCGAAACAACGGAAAATCCTGGACTAACATAGTTCCTTCCACGCTCAATGACGGCAGTCATCTTTGGGCAGTAAGCGGTCCGACTTCTCGAGACTGCCTTATTCGGGTACGGGATACGCAGAGCAGCGATACGAGTGATTCCACATTTGCGATATACGAACGGGAGATAACGGTAACGCGACCCGACGGCGGTGAGTTATGGCGAATGGGTGATTCCCAGGTAATACACTGGAATTCCAGTAACATTACCGGTAATGTAAGGATAGAGTTAAGCCGCAACAATGGTTATAACTGGGTGACACTTGCATCGAGTACTGCAAACGACGGCACGTGGTGGTGGACAGTTAACGAGCCAGCTTCCGCTAATTGTTTGATTAAGGTCAGTTCTATCAGTTATCCTGCGATTTATGATATCAGCGACGCTGAATTTACCTGCACTTACACAGCAGATTTGAATGTTGACCTGATGGTTAATGAGCTGGACCTCAAGGAGCTTTGTGATGAATGGCTGCTGACAGGAAATCCTGCGACATGTACGCTTGATGCTGACCTTTACGGAGACGACTGCAAGGTGGACTTCAAGGATTATGCGGTTCTTGCCAATGAGTGGCTTTACGGCACTGACATCATAATAGGCGACTGAGCCGAATTTATGTTAAGTCAAGATAAAGGGCTGCGTGCGTAAAGTTCGCGGCCCTTTTTGCAATTCTGTGTACTGCGGGGTATGCTTGACAAGGAGGTAGGGTTAGTATATTGTCGTTTGAGTAAGATTATGAACAGTAAGGCGGTACGTTATTTATCTTGTACAGGAGTTTGAGATGTCGAGAAAAAACGTCAGTATGCTGATTTTTTTATTTTCTGTTTTGTTTTTTAGTGATTCTGCTTTTTGCGGCAAGAGGTGGATAGACCCGCGATTCAGCAAGCTTTCCAAGGAAGAGTACTGGAAATCTTTTGCGAGACTTAGTGACGGCAGTGTAGTTCTGGTTGATGATAATTCTACAAAGATAAGCCACGATGACGGCAAGACATGGTCGGAGCCTCGTCCTATTTATACGGGGCCGGGACCGGGCGTGCCTACCGATGGTGGACATCTGGTTAGTACACCTAACGACGTTTTAATACTGGTTTACGGAGATATAGAGAATTTCAAGTTTTCGTGGCATAACGCACGGGGTGAGCCTGCTGATGATTCAGAGCTCGACGTGTGGTCGATACGGAGTTTAGACAGGGGCAAGACATGGGTGGACAGGCAAATGCTGCTGGACGGTTACTGCGGAGCTTTTCAAGCAGGAAAGTTATTGAGTAACGGTTATGTTGTTGTCGCGATTCAAAATATGATTAAGAATCCGGGCAGGAGTGTTACCGCCACGTATGTTACCGAAGACAACGGAAAGACATGGACGCGGAGCAACATTATAGACCTTGGCGGCAACGGTCATCATGACGGAGCTTTTGAGTCTACGATAATTGAGTTGAAGGACGGCAGGTTGTGGATGCTTCTTCGGACGAACTGGGATTATTTCTGGGAGGCGTTTTCATACGACCACGGGCATTCGTGGCGGACAATCAGGCGGAGTAAAATTGATGCGAGCAGTTCGCCGGGTTACCTTTACCGTCTTTCGAGCGGCCGGCTTGTGCTTTTATGGAATCGTTTATATCCGGAAGGCAAGGATTATTTTGCGCCCTACGGTGACAGGACTTATGCTTCGGTAGCGGCGAGCTGGCACCGCGAAGAATTGTCGATAGCTTTTTCGGAGAACGAGGGCAAAACGTGGACGGAGCCTATAATATTAGCTTACGAACGAGGCGAAGGCACACAGGATGCCCGTATTGCATATCCGAGCTGTTACGAGCGCAAGCCGGGACTTCTGCATATAAAGACGGTTCAGGGTCACTTGCGAGTGGAGGTTCGTGAATCGGATTTGATACAATAGACAAGAGGAGAAATTGAATATGCAAAAGCAGATAAACGGGCGGACGCTGGAGCTTGTCAAAGGCGATATTACGGAGATTGAAACCGACGCGATAGTTAATGCGGCTAATTCGAGTCTTGTTATGGGCGGAGGCGTTGCCGGAGCAATCAGGAAAAAAGGCGGGCCGGCTATACAGGAGGAATGCAACAAGATAGGGAGTACGGAGGTCGGCGGAGCGGTAATTACGACGGGAGGGAATCTGAAGGCTAAATACGTGATTCATGCGGTGGGGCCGCGGATGGGCGAAGGCGATGAAGACAAGAAGCTCAAGAATGCGACGCTGAATTCTTTGAAGCTTGCGGAGAAGGAGAAAATCAGCAGTATAGCATTTCCTGCGGTGAGTGCGGGCATATTCCGTTTTCCGATTGAAAGATGTGCGGAGATAATGCTGCAAACCACGATAGATTATCTTGAAGGTGCAAGTAGTCTCAAGCATGTTGTATTCTGTCTTTTTACAAAAGCGGATTACGAAGTATTTGCGGAGCAACTCGATCAAGAAACTGAAAGCTGATAAAAGCAAGAGCAGCATTTTTGTAATTGTTTTTGTTATCTTAACGTCTTTGGTACATCTGAAGGCGGATGGGTGTGTTAAAAAATCATGGTATCAAAAAATAATGACGAAATACTATTGTGTCGGGCCGGATGTGTCCGATTTTGTAGATGTGCAGGTTTGTTGTATGTTGAGGAGGCCGACTATGGCTGAAGTTAAAGGAAAAACGGACAATAAAGCAGCAGACGATGCTGGTGAACAAAAGCACGCTGAGGATGAAGGCAAACAAAAAAATTCATCAGCAAAACCAAAGATGCAGGAAAAAAAGTCAGAAAATAAAGGGGCGTCAGGTAATGAGAGACGGTCGGGTAAAGACCGACGGAAAATCGCATACCGTACGGGCGTAGAGCGACGCAGCAGTAAAGACCGTCGCAAAGACGGTCGTGATGATGAAGAGCAGCTGTGAGGCGCCCAGGTCAATTCACAAAGGCGCGAAGAATCTTGAGTCTCTAACGACAGCGGATGAGTCTGCTTTTTTGATATTTGAGGCCGGGTAGCTTGCTATTTATATCCTGGATAAATCGAAGGCCGTCTTTCCAATAACCCGCGGTGGGTTTCAATGCGGGGTGTAAGGCTGTGAAGTATAGGTTAATGTGATGAACGAGAAGTTCGCGGAGGTATTTACTCAGCATAGAAGCCAGAGAGACAGGGAAGTATATGTTATCGGCGTTTATAGCGAAATGGAGGTTGACTGTTTTTCTGCCGGCGGTTAGCTGATAGGTGCTGGATGAGGTATTTTCGTTGATGATTTTGAGGGGCATACCGGGGAACATTTTCTGTAGTTCTTTTCTGTACCGGACTCGGCCGCCCTGCCGGTCGATGATGAAGCGGAAGTTTTTGTCGGGATGGTTATCGAGGGTGTGTTTTATCAGGGAACAGGTGGCGGTGAAGAGAACACGGGATTTGTTGCGGACATTTGTTACCATTTTGTTATAGAATTCTACGTCGAGACAGACGGATTTCAGCTGGACCAGTTCCATGCGGTTTCGGGTGAGGTCGGCGGTGAGGACTTTTGAGGCAAGGCTGATTTCGTCATCGGATTTGCAGAGGTTGTATGCTCCTGCGGGGACATACCAGGGGTAGGCTTTTAATCTGGTGAGGCAGTCAGGGCAGAGGATTGACATGAGGTCGTTGAGGTTTTGGGGAGTTTTTCGTGTGGATTTGAGGCAGGCGAGTACGGTTCTTTGAAGGTGGTGGAGGCCTGCGGATTTTTTGTATGCTTTTTTGCTGTCGGTGACGAGGAGGCGGCCTGCGAGGTGCTGTTTTCGGCGGGCGGTGCTTTTTCGGAGGATTTTCCAGAGGTCGGCCTGGAGCATTTCGTCTTCGAGGCGAAAGGCGGCGGAAGATACGACGAGCGGGCCGAGTATGGGGCCAAAGCCGGCTTCGTCAATTCCTATCAGAAGTGCCATACTGCAAGTCCCTTTGCTTTTGGATGTTTGCTGTTATTTACACGACAGAGGAATGTAAGATTTTGATGTTTCCGTGTAAAGGTTCAGTATTTACTATCCCCGGCGGGACTCGAACCCACAGCCTTTGGCTCCGGAGGCCAACGCTCTGTCCATTGAGCTACGGGGACGGATTCGGAGTTTATGTATAAGTGAACTGGAATGATAAGTCAAGAGCCTGGGGGTTGTAGGAGATAGTGAATCAGTCGGCGGGTAAAAAAGGTGGGCTAATATGCTATAATGGAAATAGACGTTTTTGTAAGGAATGCGTATATGTGTAGTAAACGAGGAGTAAGTGTGAAAAGCTGGTGGATGATGACTTTTGCGTTTCTATTGCTGTGGTCTGGAGATTTAACGGCGGGCGAGAGCAATTGGGAAAGACGGGCTGTTGACTGGTACCTTTCGGGAAGGTGTATTAAAGCGGTTCGTTATCCGGCAGATAAGGCACCGCCATTACTTGGAGATAGGCTGATGGGCGGGAATGTCCGGATGGAATTGATTGAGCCGGGCGTTGTGGAAGGTTTCAAGGCGAGGTATGAAGTGGGTATGGTGGTAGAATCTGTCCCGCTGGACGGGTTTGTTCCGTGGATGGCTTTGGGGGTTACGGATGCACGTTCGTATGTGGAATTAGACAGTCATGCCTATCCTGAGGCACAGGTTACGGGAAATTATCTGACGGGCACTCCGGAGTCGGATTATGCCGTTGGGATATTCGATACGGGAGCGAGCGCATCGCTGATAAGTCACACTGATGCTGATTTGACGGGAATTTCGGATGTGGGACTGGTAACGGGCAGTCCGGTGATTCTGGAAGGTGTAACGGGTACGGTAACGGCTTATGCGAGTCATCCTTTGGGGATTTTTGTGGGCGGATTGAATATCATCGAGCCTAATGGTTTTCTGCTGGACGACAGCCTGATGATGGGGGAAAGCAACGTTTCGATAATCGTTGGAGACGCAGTGGAATCGCCGCGAGTGTTTACGGCGATAGGTGCCCCGCTGGCTGTGTATTCGAGCGTCTGGATGTGTAACAATTACCAGGTAAGTATAGCGCGGGACGGTAATGAAATCAGTGCGCCCTATATGGAGTTTTATGAGCTGGGCGAAACAGGAATTCCGACATACGATAATAAAATTTACCTTGAGCTTCGTCCCTCGGAAGTAGGTTATATATGGTATTTTCCTTGCATCGAGATACCGGGTGCACAGGAATGCCCAGACGGAGATGGTTCGCCGATGACGCCGACTATAATAGCGGATGGCTGGTTCGAGTGGCAGGGTTTGTTTTTCGTTTCGAGTGTGGACGTAAGCCACGGCGAGCGAAGTTCTGTCGACAAAGACGGATTTATGTTCGATACTGGCGCGCAGGTTACGGTTTTGAGTGAGGCGATAGCGGCGCGTCTGGAATTGAACGTTAATGAGCCGGAATTCGAAGTAGAAATTACAGGGGCGACCGGTGAGACAATAACGGCTCCGGGTTTTTACATAGACTCACTGGAGATTACCTCGTCGCCGAGCTGGTTGAGTTACGAAAACGTTCCTATAGTGGTGCTTGACGTAAAGTCGCCGGAGGGCGGTTATCTTGACGGCATTATAGGAATGAATCTATTTGTGGATATGAATCTGGTATTTAACGGAGGTGGTTTGCCCGGTCAGAATTCTCCGTCGGTATTTTTTGAGCCGAGCTGTCGGGTAGCGGGTGATGTTTGGCCGGCGTGTGGTGACTGCGTGGTGAATCATCCGGACCTTAGACAATTAGCAAATCACTGGCTTGAAACTTCGTTATCGAACAACTGGTATGAGCGGTGTGACCTTGCTCCAGTGAGTGAGCCGGATGAAAAAATTGATTTTATGGATTTTGCAGTTCTGGCGAATAACTGGCTGGAAAGTGTAAATCCATAATCCGCAAAGAATCAGCAATGCACGGGATTAAATGGGGGGGTAAGTTTATTTGACCCGATAGGATTATGCAAATATCATTATGGGATATTTAATTGCAGGGACGCTCAATGCTTTTTTTAGCTGATTTTGTTTATGTGATACTGGTGATTGCGGTGTCGCCGATTGCGGTTTATCGGGCCATTCGTTACGGCCGTTACCGTCGTGGATGGGGTAACCGTCTGGGCAAAGTGCCGCTTCGCAGGGACGATAAGAAATGCATCTGGCTGCATGCGGTAAGCGTGGGTGAGATTAATGCTTCTCGAACACTGGTTGGGCAGTTGCAGTACCATTTCAACGATTACGAGATAGTAATCAGCACGACCACGGATACGGGTTATGACCGGGCGTGCAGGGTATTCGGTGAATCTCATCGGGTGTTTTTCTTTCCGCTGGATTTTTCGTGGATTATGCGGCGAGCTTTCGGGCGGCTTCGGCCGAGCCTTTGCCTGCTGATGGAGCTCGAGGTCTGGCCCAACTTTGTAAAAATTGCGCAGCGGCATAATGCCGGCGTGGGGGTGGTAAACGGGCGGATAAGCAACAGAAGTATATCGAGGTATCGGTTAATAAAGCCTCTGGTGAAGGGTGTTTTTTCGAAGCTGGCTTTCGTTTGTGCTCAGACGGACGAGTATGCAAGGCGTTTTATAGAACTCGGCTCGAGGCCAGAGACAACATTTATAACGGGTTCTTTGAAGTACGACACGGCGGAAATTACGGACAGGCCCTCGGGAGCAGATAGGCTTGCCAGGCAGCTTGACGCGGGCAAGGAAAGGTTGTGGGTGGCAGGCGGTACGGGAAATGACGAAGAACAAATACTTCTTCGTGTATATGAGCAACTTATGAAAGAGGAGAGTTACAGGGACGTTCGGCTTGTGATTGTGCCGCGGAAGCCTGAGAGATTCGAGGAGGTGTACAGGCTAATCAAGGAGGCGGGTTTTTCCGTTGTCCGCTACAGCAGGGTGAAGGAAAGGGAAGAATCGGTTATAAATAAAAAGGCGGTGATTTTAGGGGACACAATGGGGGACTTGCGAAAGTTTTACTCGCTCGGCTATGTGGTTTTCGTGGGCAGAAGTCTTGTGCCGATGGGCGGCTCGGATATGATGGAGTCGGCGGGGCTGGGCAAATGCAGTATTTTTGGTCCTTATACATTCAATTTTAATCAGACAGTTGATGCGCTTGTGAATTCAAAGGGTGCAATTCAGGTAAATAATGAGCAGGAATTGTTAGCGACAATGCGGCGGTGCCTTAATGAGCCTGAGTGGGCGGCAAATACAGGTGACAATGCCAGAGAAGTTATCCGAAAAAATCAGGGGGCAACGACCAGAACATTTGAACACATCAGGGATTTTTTTGAGCGGTCATCGTGAGTGAATTTTTTCTGCGAGTGCCTTTATGTGTTCAGGTCCCGTTCCGCAACATCCGCCTATTATGCTGAAGCCGAGGTCGGCGATTTTTAGCGCTGTTTCTGCAAACTCTCCAGGTGTTACTTTATAAACGGGCAGTCGCTCTTCAAGTTCGGGTAGTCCGGCGTTAGGCTCCGCTAACAGAGGGATATTTGCATCAAGACGTTTGATTTCGTTTACGTAGTTCTGAGCGAGTTCGAGATAATCCTGTATGGGAACCTTGCCACAGTTGAAACCAACAGCATCGACACCTGCTTCCACAAGGCGGGATACCCCTTTAGAGACGTCGAGTCCCATCATGGTTTTGAAGCCGTTTTTGGTGGAGTCAAAAGCCAACGATGCCCAGACGGGCAATTGGGAGACGGACTTTGCAGCCTGAACTGCGATAACCGCTTCTTCAACGTCGGCCATGGTTTCGACAATGAATGCGTCGATATCGCCTCGAATAAGTGCCTCAGCCTGCCGGGCGAAGGCATCTTTCAATTCTCCAGGTTTTAAGCTCCCGACCGGTTCGAGAAAATCTCCTGTTGGCCCAATATCGCCGAGGACGTAAGCGTTTTCACCGGCGGCGTCGCGTGCGATTCGGGCGGCGGCGATATTGATATCTTCTACCATTTCGGTCAATCCATGACGAGCGAGTGCGAACTTGTTGGCACCGAAGGTGTTGGTAATTACTGCGTCGCAGCCGGCATCGAGGTAAGAACGGTGTATCTGTTGAAGCTCGTGTGGCGATTCTATGCTTAAATAGTCGCTGCATTTGGTCGGCATTATTTTTCTAATGATTATTTGTGTCCCCATTGCCCCGTCGAGCACAAAGGGTTTCTGACTGATTTTTTGCATGAGGTCCTGTCGTGTCATAATCGGCTCCGATCATTTTTCCCTGACTAATTTGCCTTTAATGATTTTGTATACCTGTTCGAATCCTTTCGGTGTCGGCCTGGAGAAGAATATCTTCATCTTACGTTCATCGAAGCTGTAAGGTTCTATGGAGTTAATTTCAATTCTGATTGAATCGGGTTTTTCAAATTGGTAAGAGGTTATGGTTATCGAGGAGGGCACGTAAAAGCCGCCTGAGATTTTTTCGTACCCAGCTAATTCCGCTACAACATTTACAAAGCCCGTATTTTTTAGATATTCGATTTTTTCAATGCGATAGGTACAGCAATTTACATACATTTTTTTATTCACGCAACCTTCGGAGCCGGTATGTTCAAGTATATCAAAGGGACCTTTTTGCGACAAAGACCATTGGTTTGAGTCCTGCAGGTCGATAACGCCGAGTGTTTCAAGCATCACAGCGGGATCCATGAGTAGCTGTCCGGTGTTATTCTGCTGTTCCCAAACTCCCCAGTAGTAACCTTTTACTTCTTTTGGCTTTAGAATAAGCCAGAATTCGCACCGATTGCAACCAAGGTCTATCCCCCTCGGCTTAAAAGCAACGTTTCCATGCAGCCGGAGAAAAGAAGGCGGTTTTATCCATATTTTCACTGGAAAATCTTCCTTGTGATACTTTTTTTCCTTTTGGTTGTAGAATTTTGCTGTGCAGTTGCCTGTTGATTTGAAAGCTAACGCCGACTGGTAATTATCTCGAAGTTCTCTCAGGGCCTCCTTAACCGAGGCCTTGCCGGGACAAATGAGTTGAGGTTTTTTATCAGCAGGCCGACATGCGGCTTGCAATAACATCCACAAAGCTAAAACACAAAATAACAGGGATCCGGGGCGGGCAAACATTTTACAAATCCACCTGCAAAATCTGGCCGATTTGATTGGAAAGTTGCTCAATCTGCTCTTCACCCAGGTGGGGATTAACAACTTCTACATAATCATTTTCAGATACGACTCTGAGTCGCCAGATTTCTTTTTCGTCAACATTCTTTGAGGAATCGTACTTCAGGCGTCTTTTGCGCATTAATATCAGTGCAAGGACGAAGCGAAAGTTTATTTTTTCCCGGTCGGTTTCATTTTCGAGGCGATTGAAGAAAGTCATCAGCATTTCGTCATCAACAAATAACTTCTTTTTTTCGTCGGGCAGGGGCAACCTTGTCTTCCAATAGCAAAAAACGTCAGGCTTTTCCTTCTGCCAATAATCGATAGAGTAATCTCGTCTTTCGAGTCCATTGTCGGTTTCAACGAGCGCGGCGAAGTACCGTCTTCCGGGTTCAATGGTCTTTTCAGTTCCGTAACAACGTCCGAGAGGTTTCTGTACCGGCCAATCATTCATTATCAACACCCGTAGTTTTAATCGAATTTCAGCCACCGACAGATAGTATTTGTGGTTGCCGGCCCTATGCCTTTTACATTCTCAAGGTCTTCACATATGTGAAATGGGCGTTCTGCAGGATTTGCCTTCAGGGCTTTTTTGCGATAGGCGATGATGTCCTCGGCTTTGGCAATTCCTATGCCGGGCAGTCTCATGAGACTTGCTCTGTCGTCGATGTTAGGATTAATTTTTCCATCGAGTTGTATGATGTCTTTCTCCGGACGATAAGTAAGTGTGGCGCAAGCAGCGGCAGCCAGCATCGAAAGGGTAACGGCGAGCATTAATGCTGATGATATGTTAAGGCTTCTATAATTCTCTCTCAATTCGGTTTGCATTTTGTAGTGCTGTCAGATTGCGTTGTCGGTGTACCGCGATGCTCGAAAACATTAACGAGCAAACAGAGTTTCCTGAAGTTTTTTCAAAACCTTGTATGATTTTTTAGGCTGCAATTGGGCGTTCAGCAAGCCACTGTTTTCGATTATACTGTTTGGGGTATCTACAAGAGTGGAATAATTGACCGCCTCTACGAAAGGCTTGCTCAATGCTGTCCGGTAGAACTGCTCAATCCACTGTTTCTGCCTGGTCTGGTCCCACGGCTGGTGCCAGACGCCTGCTTCATTGTCCTCGTTGGAGGGGGGACGTTCGCTGGGAACCTCAACCTCGGTGATGTAAAGTGGCTTTGGAACCGCGCGGAAGTAATCCAGGGCGGCGGAAATCTGCATCATGTCCCTGACGTGCATTCCCTGCTGTGCCTTTCCAATGTAAAAAGGAAGGCCGAAGGCGTCGAAGTTTATTCCGCTTTGTAAAATCATATCGATATAAACGAGAGGCGGGATGGTGTTTGGTCTGGAAGTAAAGTATTCACCCCAGGGATTTTGAATTTCGACAATTTTCAAAGCCCTCTGGCTGGAGGCTTTGGCGGCCATGGTTGCGGCCCGTGTTATTTCGAGGACTTCCTCAAAGCTGAATCCGAAGTAATTGCATGCATTTAGACCTTTAACGACCCGCCAGGCGAAGATTTTCCCGGCATATCTGGAAACAATTTCCGCAACAAACTTGTATGCCCGTTCCCGGATTTTTTCGAAGCCGGCCCCGCTTTTAATAAGCCACTTAGGCAGGTGTGGTTGTGAGAAATAAAGTAATGGTCCGGCGGCCACAGCGACTCTTTTGCCGGCTACTGCTTTCAGGCAGGCATCAATAACGGAAAAATCGTATTTGTCTTTCTCCGGTTCAATTTCCACCCATTTAACCGGAATTGTAATAAGGCCAAAACAATCAAGCAACTTTTCAAGGTACTCTTTATCATTTATTTTTTGGGGATTTATGCTGCAACCAAGACAACCGCGGCTGAAACCATGATTTTTTATTCTCGCATGGAAAAGCGAATCGGACTGCCTTGCGGCAAGACTTTCGGAAAATTGCATGGCGATTTCGAGACAATGATCCGCAAGCACGGCGGCTTTGGGGGGGTCAAGGATTCTCTGTAGAGACTGTATGAAAAGTTGCTGGCTCTTACGTGATACCTCATCCAGG
>CAZGGE010000096.1:0-11668 GCA_964524285.1 uncultured Pirellulales bacterium | reverse complement strand
CGGGTAGAGTAGCCGGTCAATTTTGGTTTTTTGGATGGGCGAATAAATTGAAACGAGTTGCGATAATACTTGCGGCGGGGGTGAGTTCCAGAATGAATACGCGGCTGCCAAAGGTGCTGCATCAGGTATGCGGGCGAGAGATGATAGATTATGTGCTGGATGCATGCAGGGTGGTTGGGGTTGACAAGATATACGTTGTTGTGGGGTACGGCGGAGAGCAGGTGCAGGAGCGTTATGGTGATGCGGAGGACCTGGTGTGGGTGAAACAAGAGCAGCAGAAGGGAACTGCGGACGCGGTGATGTGCTGCGGTAAGTATCTTGAGGATTTTGACGGGCAGACACTTGTTCTTTGCGGAGACGGGCCTTTAATCAGGGCGGAAACACTTCAGACTTTAATTGAAAAACATACAAGTGAGCGTGCGGCGGCAACACTGGCAACGGCGGTTCTGGATGAACCTAAGGGGTACGGCAGGATAATACGCGATGTTTACGGTAATATACAGGGTATAGTTGAGGACGCGGAGTGCACTAACGAGCAGCGTGCCATAAATGAGGTAAATCCGAGTTATTATTTATTCAATAATAAGCTGCTGTTCGATTCACTGAAGCAGGTCAAGCCTGACAACGTCAAGAACGAGTACTTTCTTACCGATGCTCTTGCGATTTTGATAAGTGGCGGTCATAAAATCATTGCGATAACGGCGGTTCGGGCGGAGGAGGCTATGGGGGTGAATAATCGCCGGCAGTTGAGTCAGGCGAGCAAGATAATGCAGAGTCGGATTCAACAGGAATTGATGAATAACGGCGTTACGATAGTTGACCCTGATAATACATGGATTGATTCACGTGCGGAGATAGGTCAGGATACGACAATTGAGCCGTTTACTTATATTCACGGCAGGGTGAAGATAGGTTCGGGCTGCCGGATTGGTCCTTTTGCTTATTTACGTGAGGGAACGGTTCTGGAAGATGACGTCGTACTTGGTGTGTTTACGGAGGTAAAAAACTCGTTATTCGGAACAGGAGTTCGTGCCCGGCATCACAGTTACATCGGTGATTCGACGGTGGGTCGGAACGTAAACATAGGTGCCGGCTCGATAACTGCAAATTTCGACGGAGAGCAGATTAACGCATCGCGAATAGGTGATGACTGCTTTATTGGTTCGGGTTCTATACTGATAGCTCCCGTACAGTTGAGCCGCGGTGCTCATATTGAACCCGGAACGGTGGTATCTGCTAATGATGAAGAGAAATTAGGTAAAAAGGATTAGTCTCATGTTTATGGATGACAGTCTGAAGGTGTTTTCGGGCAGTAGTAATCCCGCTTTGGCGGGGGCGATATGTAAATATCTTGGCATCCCGCTGGGAGGTGCAGCCATCGACAAGTTTCCTGACGGAGAGAAGATAATACGTGTCGAGGATGATGTTCGGGGGCGAGATTGCTTTGTGGTGCAGTCTACATGCAGACCGGTGGATGACTACCTCGTGGAACTGCTGATTTATCTCGATTGTCTGCGGAGGGCGAGCGCAAAGCGGGTGACGGCGGTGGTGCCGTATTTCGGATATGCCAGACAGGACAGGAAAGATGAGGGCAGAGTACCTATAACGGCAAAGCTCGTGGCGAATATTATAACGACAGCAGGGGCGGACAGGGTGCTGGCGATTGACCTGCATGCGCATCAGCTTCAGGGATTTTTCGATATACCGGTTGACCATCTGACGGGCGAGCTTGTATTGAGCAAATATTTCAGGGATAAGAAGCTGGAGAATTTGACGGTGGTGTCGCCGGACGTGGGTAATATCAAGATAGCGGCGAGGTATGCTTCACATTTGGGGGGGCAGTTGGCGATAATTCACAAGACGCGAGTGAGCGGGACGGAGGTGCGGGCGGATGAGGTTATTGGAGATGTGAGCGGGCGTAATATTCTGATGTGTGATGATATTATTGCGACCGGGGGGACGATATGCAAGGCGGCGGAGTTGTTGAAGGAAAGGGGAGCGAAAAAGATTTATGTTGGAGCGACACACGGGGTATTTGCGGGAGAAGCGGTGAAGAAGCTAAGTAAAGCTGACATAGATGAGGTGGTAATTACGGATACAATACCGCTTAATGGTGAAGCCAGGGGAGCGGGCAGGATGATAAAGGTTCTCAGCGTCGCTCAGATGGTGGGCGAAGCGATTAAAAGGATTCACAGAAATGAATCCGTGAGCAGTCTTTTTAGTTATGCATAAGGAAAACAGTCAGGGCTTTTATGGATAAGTGGAATTAGCGAGGTAAATATGGAAGAATCAATTTTGTTGAAGGCACAGGTCAGAGAAAACACGGGTTCACGTTTTGCCGGGAGAGTCCGTGAGGATGGAAAGATACCGGTAATAGTATACGGGCATAAAAAGGAACCGGTCGCGGTAGCGGTGCAAAGGCATAATTTTGTGGAAGCGCTGCACCACGGTCACAGGTTGTTTAACCTGGCGATGGGTAAGCTCAAGGACACTGTTCTGGTAAAAGACATTCAGTATGATGCGATAGGAAAGGAGATAATACATGCCGATTTGATACGGGTAGACGTAACCGAGAGGGTTAAGGTCAACGTAACGGTCGAGCTTAAAGGGACCGCCAAAGGTGCCGAGGAAGGAGGGGTTGTTGAATCGCACGTGGACGGGCTGGAGGTGGAATGTGTTGTAACGGAAATCCCCGATGTAATAACCGTGCCGGTAAAAGATATGGAGATAGGAGACTCCATCCATGCGGGCGAGATAGAACTGCCTGAAGGAGTTACGCTTTGCACGGACCCTGAGGCTCTGGTTGTTACGTGCAGAGAGGTAACGGTTGTTAAAGAGGCTGAAGAGGTGGAGGAAGAAGAGGCTGCACCGGAAGTTATCGGCGAAGCGAAGGAGGAGGAAGGAGCAGAAGAGGGAGAACAGCAGCCTTCGGAAGAGAACGAATGACCGGCGGACTGAAGATGATAGCAGGTCTTGGGAACCCCGAGAGCAATGATAGATTTGTGGGCACGAGGCATAATATGGGTTTTGAAGTTATAGATTCGCTGGCGAAAGAATTGCAGGTGGAGTTTGGCAGAAAGAAGCGGTTCGGAGCCGTTTTGGCAAGAGGCAGGTACGGAAGTCAGGATGTTGTTTTGCTTAAACCATGGGAATATATGAATTGTAGCGGCAGGGCGGTGGCGACGGCGGCCGGTTTTTTCAAAGTTGATTCGAAGGATATACTGGTGGTGAGCGACGAGCTGGCCCTTGAAGCAGGCAGGGTTCGTCTTCGTGCCAGAGGTTCTGCGGGCGGGCACAAAGGTTTGCAGGATATTATAGACAAGCTGGGAACAGAGGAATTTGCCCGTTTACGTGTTGGTATCGGCTCGAACGTGGAGCGGCCGGCTGAGGATTATGTGCTTTCCAGGCCGACGGCGGGCGAGAGAGTGTTGCTGGATGAAGCGGTCCAGCGTGCGAAAAAAGCTGTGCTGCACTGGATGGATAATGGTGTTGAGTCGGCTATGAACGCTTACAATCCTGCTCCTCGCAACAACAAACAAAAAGGATGATTGTTATTATCGCGAAAGACGGCTATATTTTTGTTAAACCATTTAATGTTTTAGGAGGTAACAGAGTTGTTAACAGATTCTAAAAGGTTATATGAAGGCATGTTTTTGGTAGATTCCTCAGATGCAGCGTCGGACTGGGACGGGATTATGAGTGTTATCCGAAGGATTCTTGAAAGGGTTGACGCCGACATTTTGTCCCTCCGGAAATGGGATGAACGGAAGCTGGCCTACAAAATCAAGGGTAAGTCCCGGGGTACGTACATACTATCCTATTTTAACGTCCCTGCTCCGAGAGTGCATGAGATTGAAAGAGAGGTTCAACTTTCCGAGCGGTTGATGCGGGTTCTGATACTTCGCGCAGATCATATAAGTGAAGAAACCATCTCGCGGGAAGAGTCCGCCGCAGAAGCCGGCGAGGAGCAGACAGGTTCAGAGGAACAAAAGCAAGGCCCGGAGCTCACAGTGCAGGCCGACAAACCTGAAGAGGCAGGCGGGATAAGTGAGGAAGCCGAAACTGAGACAATTGAGGCTCAGGAGGAAAAACGCGAAGAAGGTAAAAGCGAGGCTCAATAACTTGTATTTTTGGCGCCCCCTTCAGAGCAAGCAAGGCAGTTTTAGCTTTGGAGCGAATCTGAGGAATCAGGAAAGCCGGTAATGAAAAGGAACTAACGATATGGCGAATTATAACAAAGTTTTGCTGATGGGTAACCTGACGCGCGACCCGGAGCTTTCTTATTTGCCCACCCAGACAGCGGTGGTCGATTTTGGCCTTGCGGTGAACCGCAGATGGACGGGTAAAGACGGCGAGAAGCGGGAACAGACATGCTTTGTAGACTGTCGGGCGTTCGGTTCAATGGCGGAAAACTTAAATAAGTACATGAATAAAGGCAGGCCGATTTTTATCGAAGGCAGGCTTGATTTTGACAGTTGGACTGCTCAGGACGGCTCGAAAAGAAGTAAACACCGGGTTACCGTTCAGAGCTTTCAATTTTTAAATTCTTCACGAGGTGCGGGCGGGACGACCGGGTCCGCCGGTGAACGACAAACCTGGTCCGGCAGCGGTAACGAATCACAGCAAAAAGTTTCAGAGGATGAAAATCGATATGAGTATCCGAGCGGCGATGATGATGTGCCGTTTTAGTTGTCAGCTCGCCGTAATGAAGCAGGCCGGGCCGGCACCGGCGGATTTGGTTTATAACAGGAAGATGGTATTCTTTGGACGGGTATAAGATGATAACAAAGAAGCACACAAGAAAAAGATCTTCAAGTCGCAGGGTGGGTGTGCGGGAACAAACGCAGTGTCGATTTTGCAGGACAGGCGTAAAATATATCGACTATAAGGATGTTGATACGCTGCAGAAGCTGCTTACCAATCGCGGAAAAATTTACTCTCGCAAGCGCAGCGGCAACTGCGCGGGTTGTCAGCGCAAGGCTAAAAAGGCAATCAAGCGTGCGAGATACATGGCATTGCTTCCGTTCACGGCTTAGTTACAGGGCTTTGTGAAGTGGTGGTTTTTCGATGTGTTTGACTTGAAACAGTTTACAGAGACTAAATAACGGGAAAATTGTAATGAAAGTATTGCTTTTGAAAGACGTAGACAAGGCTCATCGGCCTGCCGGTCACGGGGGAGAATCGTGGCATGGAGAAAAGCTGGGGTGGGTAGGCAGCGTGGTGGAGGTAAGCGACGGCTATGCAAGGAACTATCTTTTTCCTCAGGGGTTAGCGGTCGAGGCTACGGAGGATAACATAAGGAGCGTAGCCAAGGAGAAGGCCCGGCATGAAGAGATGAGGAAGACCGAGCGTGAGCGCCTTGAGCAAATCGTTAAGGCGGTTGAAGGAGCCGAGGTGGTCATAGCGGCACAGGCAAACGAGCAGGGACATTTGTTCGGCTCTGTTGGTGTGAAAGATATAGCAGCGAATCTTCGTGAGCAGAGGTTGTTACCGTTGGCACCCGAGAATGAGCACAAGGCCGAACGCAGCAAAATTTTCGGTGCGGTTTTTTACGAAGACGATTCTCTTCGAATAAGCGACCGGGTAGTTCAGTTGATTTCTCCGATAAAGCAGGTGGGCCAGTCGAAGGTTCCACTGAAGTTTGCAGAGGATTTGACTGCGGAAGTTGAAGTGGTGGTCGTTTCAGAGGGCCAGGATGTTAATGAAATTCGTGCGGAGCAGGAGGCCGGTTTAGAGCAATCCGGAGGCGCAAGTGCAGAGGACACAGAATCTGAATAAACGTTCGGCATATAGCGACAAACGGGAGCCGTCTGCCGTGGAGTCGCTCGGCGGTCGCAGTATTCCCGAGGCGGTTGCTGCTGAGGCGGCTGTGCTTGGTTCCATGATTGTCGACCCGGACTGCATCGGTCAGGTCGTGGAAAGTCTGAATGCGGATTCTTTTTACCGGCTTGAGCACCAATATATATTCGAGGCGCTGGTTGCTCTTTACGAGAGAAACGAGGCACAGGGTCTTGATGCGGTACTGCTTCGCGACGAGCTGGAGAAAAGAAATCAGCTCGATAAAGTCGGCGGCGTGGAGTATCTGGGGAAGGTAATGGGTTCGGTTCCCTCATCGGCGAACGTAAATTACTATACTGAAATAATCAAGAATAAGACTTTAATGCGTGATTTGATTACTGCGGCCGGTGAGATACTGGAGGAAGCTTATGACCCGGCGGGTGAGCCTGCCGAGAAGCTCGATTCGGCCGAACAGCGGATATTTGCGGTTACAAACAGGAAAGTTTCGGGGGCGGCGACCAGTATGCGGGATCTGGTCTCGCAGGCGTATACCATTATAGACAGCCGAGAGGGCCGACATGTTACCGGTCAGCCCACCGGATATCATGAGCTTGACGAGATGACCTGTGGGTTACAGAACGGTGAGATGATTGTTATTGCGGGCCGGCCGAGTATGGGTAAGACCGCGCTTGCGTTGAACATTACGGAATTTATGGGTGTTACCGAGAAAATTCCGCTTGCGGTTTTCTCACTTGAGATGGGGCGACAACAGCTTGCTGAAAGAATGCTTTGCAGCAGCAGCGGTGTGGAGTCGCAGTTGGTGCGAAAAGGTATTCTGAGTACCGAGCATCATCAGAAGCTGGTGGATACCTGTGGTGTTCTTTCACAGGCTTCGATATACATAGATGATACGGCGGGTCTTACACCGTTGGAGCTTCGGGCGAAGGCTCGAAGGCTTAAAAGCAGATATGACATTCGGTGTATAATGATAGATTATCTTCAGTTAATGAGTATTGGCACTCAGCGGGTGGAGTCACGGCAGCAGGAGATAACTACTATATCGAGGTATATCAAGGCTTTGGCGCGTGAGCTGAATGTTCCGGTAGTGGTACTCAGTCAGTTGAACCGTGCCTCTGAAGGAAGGGAGGGGCATCGTCCGAGGATGAGTGACCTTCGCGAGAGCGGCAGCATCGAACAGGATGCCGACGTGGTGATGTTGCTGCATCGGGAGGATTATTATCATCGCGGTGAAGAAAACCATCAGGATAGCAATATAGCGGAGGTAATAATAGCAAAACAACGGAACGGGCCAACCGGAAGCGTGAAGCTCGTATTCCGGGAGCAGATTACCAGGTTCGAGAATTATTCGTCGGCAGAGGAACCATTTTAGGAGCACGGATGCGAAATCAACTGGAAATCGCTAATGCAGGGAAGGTGGCGAGCATTGTTCTGTCGTTTGTTTTGAGCGGGTTTTTTTTGTTTAATTCGGCGGCAGCGGCACAGGGAGAAGTGAAAAACCTTCGCATAAAAAAAATCCTCGTTGCCGGCAATCGAACGGTTACCAGAAGTCAGATTTTATCCAGGACTCGAAGCAGGGTCGGCGAATTTTTTGATGAAGAGACCGCCGGCGAAGATGCAAGGCGAATAGCGAAGCTGGATGCGGTCCAGTACAGCTATTATAACACAGCCACGGTCGACGACGGCGTGGAATTAACCTTTGTTGTGGTGGAAAAAAACCTGGTAAGGTCAATCGACTTTGTCAGTAACGAGCGGATAAGCGACAAAAAGCTGAAAAAGAAACTCGACCTGAAAACCGGTGATTATCTTGACCCCTTCCTGGCCGAGGTGGGCAGAAGAGATATTGTCGATTACTACAAGCAAAAGGGATATGCGTTTGTGGAAGTTACCCAGGACAGTGAAGCCCTGGAGTATGGCAAGCTGGTTTACGTAATCACGGAGGGGCCGCGGGTACGTATAGATGCCGTCAGGTTCGAAGGAAACGAAAAGTTGAGTTCAGCAAAGCTCAAGCCGGTAGTGAAAACGGAAAAAAGAAAATGGTTTGTTATGCCTGCTTATTACGTTGAAGAAAAGGTTTTAGAAGACGTTACAAGGCTGGAAAACGCTTATCACAAAAGGGGATTTCTTGACGTAAAAGTTGAAGCAGTTACCGCCTTCAACGAGAGCAGGACGAAGGTCCGAATTACTTTCGAGATAGACGAAGGTCCGGTTTACAAAGTCGATGAGGTTACGATTAAAGGCAACGAGTTCTTCGATGAACAGCATTTAAGTTCAAAGCTGGAAATTGAAAAAGGGCAGGTCTACAGTGAACTACAGTCTGAATCCGAGGCAAAACGGTTGGAAGGATTATACCGTGAGAAAGGCTTTATCAACTCGACGGTTACAGCCAGACGTAGTTTTGTGGGGCAATCTCAGGTTGCTGTGGAGTTTGAGATAAAGGAAGGCAATCGTTTACGTATTGGTCGCATCAATATATCGGGCAATGAGCAGACCCAGGACAAGGTGGTTCGTCGGATTCTGGACGAATACGATTTTCAGCCCGGGGCCTGGTACAATGCAGAGATAGCTCAGGGCGACGGCAGCGGATATCTTGAGAAGCTGATTCGTCGAAAAACTTACATGAAGAGTGCAACGATTACCCCCAGCGGAGATAAGCCGAATCAGCGTAACGCCGAGGTGAGCGTTATCGAAGGGCAGACCGGTTCAATCATGCTGGGTGCCGGTGTGGCCAGCGACAGCGGCCTCATAGGCCAGGTTGTATTTCGTCAGGCGAATTTTGACATAAAGGATACTCCCGAAAGCTTTCACGAGTTTATTACAGGCAAGGCTTTTCGTGGTGCGGGCCAGAATCTAACCATTAACCTTCAGCCTGGAACGGAGGTAAGCCAGTATTCGGTGAATTTCACCGAGCCTTATTTGAACAACAAGCCCGTAGCGCTCGATGTGATGGGGATGAGCTGGGAGCGGGAGAGGGAAAGCTACGACGAGGGAAGGTTAAAGGGATATGTTGGGCTGGAAAAAAGGCATAAAAATAAATGGCGTACCGGCGTTTCTTTCAGGGCCGAAAACGTGGACGTTGACAGCGTAGACTGGAATGCTCCGTGGGAGATACAGGACGTCCGTGGTGACAATTTGCTGGCGGGAATAAAGCTCGGTGTGGGCAAAGATATGACCGACGATGAATTTGACCCGAGCCAGGGTTACATAATTCATGCTGATTATGAACAGGTTACCGGGGACCATACTTTCGGGATACTTACCGCGACTTACAGACGTTATGCCACTTTGCACGAGGACCTTGCGGAGCGCAAGACCATCCTGGCGACCAAGCTGCTCGGCGGGACGGTTGTGGGTGATGCGCCTCCGTTTGAGAAGTTTTATGCAGGCGGTTCAGGTACTTATGGAATCCGTGGTTTTGATTATCGTGGTGTAAGTACGAGAGGGCGGCAAAGGAACGCGCCGGCAATAAAGGACGATCCAATAGGCAGCGACTGGGTATTTCTGGCGAATGCAGAGGTGAGTGTACCGCTAATCAGCGACAATTTTTACGGGTTGTTTTTCGTGGACAGCGGTGCGATAGATACCGGCAATTACCGCGCCGCAGTCGGAACGGGGATAGAAATAAAGATACCCCGCTGGTTCGGCCCTGTGCCGATGCGGTTTTCAATAGCAGCACCGCTTATGAAAGACGACAATGACGATACGGAGGTATTCAGCTTCTCTGTGGGGAGACTGTTTTGACGTTAATAGGCCTGCAACTTAACCAAGCAGGTTAACTCCAGATTTAGAAAGGATGTTTTATGAAGGTTAAACTGGCTATGTTGATTTCGCTGACCGTTTTAATTTTAATATCGCTTGGTTATCCCAGCGGACTGGCTCAGACCAACCATGAAAAGGCGGGTTGCAATATCGGTGTGCTGAGCATCCGTAAGGTATTCACGGAATGCAAGCGTAATGCAGCCTACCGTGAAGAAGCGGAAAAGGAGCAGCAGCGAATTGCATCCGAGCTTGAAAAGTTGTCAAAGGAAATCGATGCCGCAAGGGCGGGACTGGACACACTTAAGCCGGGAAGCAGCGACCATGTGAAACAACTGGAAGAGCTTATGGAAAAGCAGGCGAAATTCGAAGCTCAGCAGGAATTTCAAAAGCACTATCTGACGCTGAAAGACCAGCGATGGACCACGCAGTTATATCAGGAAATTTTGAAGGTCATCCCAGAGATTGCAAAAGAGAAAGGACTTGATGTTGTAATTGAGGACAGCGATGTTGACCTTGAGGACGCAAGTGCAAACGAATTGATGCTGACTATAAGGACGCACAAACTTCTTTATTCGGACGGCTGCGTGGATTTAACCGACGAAGTAATTGATAAGCTGGACAAAGCCGATTAGCTATGGTTCGGCATTTAATCGAATCGTTCCGAATGAAAACCTGAATCGTATTTGTTACGACCATGCAGATTACTGTTTCACAATTGGCCGAGCGTCTCAATGCGGAAGTTATAGGGGACGGCTCGGCGGAGATAACGGGCGTTGCTTCTGTTGAATCGGCGGCAGGCAATCAGATTACTTTTATGGCCGAAAGGAAGCGATCGCGGGGACTCGAGCATAGTGAAGCGGGGGCCGTGATTACCAGGGAGCCTATGGAAGGCATTTCCATGGCTCAGCTTGTGGTAAAGGATGTTGAGGCGGCACTGATAGAAACTCTGAAGATGTTTGCAACCGAGCCGCCCCCACCACCTGTGGGCGTTGACCCCACTGCCAGAGTTTGCGAAAGTGCTGAAATCGCCGATAACGTTTTCGTCGGCCCGCACGTGATAGTCGGTGAGGGGGTATGTATAGGGCAGGGAAGTGTAATTTCTGCCGGTTGTCAGATAGGCCGAAACAGCAAATTGGGAAGAAATTGCAGGCTCGACGGAAACGTTGTTCTTTATCATAACTGTACGCTGGGAGATAATGTCGTAATACAGGCAAATACCTCGGTTGGCTCGACGGGATTCGGCTACAGCTTTATCGATGGTGAGCATCGTTTGATACCTCATAACGGAGGGGTGGTTATAGAAGACGACGTGGAAATCGGCGCTAATTGCTGTATCGACCGGGCGAAGTTCGGAAATACCATAATCGGCAGGGGTACAAAAATTGACAATCTGGTGCAAATAGCTCATAACGTAATAATCGGTGAGAAATGTGTTATAGCGGCATTGACCGGCATCGCGGGCAGCACAAAGATAGGTGACGGAGTTGCGATAGGCGGTCATGTCGGAATAAGTGATAACGTTCAGATAGGCTCGGGAGCAATGATTGCTGCCAAGAGCGGGTCGTTCAAGGACATTGCTGAAGGACAGAAAGTGGCGGGCATACCTGCAACCGAGAGCCGGCGTGCCATGCAGATAATGGCGCTGAATTTGCGCTTTCCCGAGATTGTAAGCCAGCTCAGAAGTTTATCTTCGAGGGTCAAGAAACTTGAAGCTGCAAAAGACCATAAAGAATGAAGCAGCCTTAACTGGGAGAGGGCTTTTTTGTGGCAGGGAAGCAAAGGTCATCTTCAAGCCGGGTGAGGCGGATGCGGGCATTGTATTCGTCCGCACTGACGTGCCTGAGCCGGTGAGGATAGAGGCACTTGCACCGAATATCGCCGAGAGAAGCAGAAGGACCAGCCTTAAAAGAGGCGCCGTCAGTATAGAAACAGTTGAGCACTGCCTTGCGGCGGTTATGGCGCTCGAAATAGACAACCTTGTCATTGAGGTGGCGGGACCTGAGATGCCGGCTCCCGATTGCAGCAGCGCCACGTATTTTCGTGTACTGAAGAACAGCGGAGTTGTCGAGCAGGACGTAAGTCGAAGGGAGTTCGAGATAAGTGAACCTGTCAG
>CAZGGE010000095.1:8593-11701 GCA_964524285.1 uncultured Pirellulales bacterium | reverse complement strand
TACGACTCTAAAGTTAATACACTCCTGCCCGCGACAAAAGCTTCAGACATAAATTACATCCGAAGCCTCATCCGGTCAATAAACGCCGGCGGACGAACTGCTTTATATGAAGGTGTCAAGACCGGTGCAAAGCAACTACGCAAATTCATGGATTACAACCACGCAAACAGGCTCCTATTACTTTCGGACGGCCTTGCAAACGTGGGCCCTTCGTCAACCTCCGACCTTGCAAACCTCGGCTCGTCACTGGCCTGCGAAGGCATCTGCGTTACAACAATAGGCCTCGGCCTCGACTACAACGAAGACCTCATGACACAACTCGCATATCAAAGTGACGGCAACCATTATTTCGCTCAACAGCCCGGCGACCTCGAAGGCATTTTCGAGCACGAACTGGGGCGCGCCCTCGCCGTCGTCGCTCAGCAGGTACAAATAACAATCACCTGCAAACCCGGCGTCAGACCCGTTCGCCTGCTTGGAAGGTCCGGCCGCATCAAAGGCTCAATGATAACCGTAAAAATGAATCAAATTTACGAAAAACACGAAAAATTCTTTATTCTCGAAGTGGAAGTTCCGCCCGCATCTACAGCTAAATCCACCATGCTCGCTGACGTTCGTGCCGTTTATCATAATCCCGCCAAGCAAAGCACTCAAACCGCTCACGAGGCAGCCAATGCTTCATTTTCCCATTCACGTGAAATTGTCGAAGAAAACACGAACGCCGCCGTCATGGCCGACGTTGTCGAACTTATCGCAACCGAGCGTAACAAACTTGCCCTCAAACTCAGGGACAAAGGCGAAAAGGAAAAAGCCAGAAAAACACTTATCGAAAATGCAAATTACCTGGAAACAAATGCAAAACTCTACAAGTGCGAGAGACTCAAGGATTACGCAAAAACACAAGAAAAGCAATCGAAAGAACTCGACCAAAAGGACTGGAAAAAAACTCGAAAACAAATGCGAGAAGTCCAGTGTGAAAAAAAGCAACAACGCTAAATGAACATCATCCGGTAAACCTGAAATTTCTGAAAGGAAGCAAAAATGAAACCGCTGAAAATGTCCTTAATTGCGTCAATCGTCACCCTGTTCCTTGTCTGCATACCAACCCTTGCCGCTGACTTGGCCGGCAAAATCGAAAAAGTCGTCGTCTACAGGGGACAGGCACTCGTTACCAGAGGCCTTGATATCGAACTTTCCGCCGGCTCCTCCAAAATCGTCGTAACAAACCTGCCCCCCGCAATACTCCCCGAAAGCATTCACGCAAAAACCAAAGACTCCGTAAAAGTCCTCAGCGTAAGATACCGCCAGCGTGCCGTCCCCGAGGATACAAGAGAGCAGGTCAAAGAACTCGACCAGCAGATAAAGAAACTCGAAAGACAAATCTACCACAATGAGAGGAAAAAAGGACATCTCGACAATCAATGGGCAATGTTCATAAAACTCCGCGATTTTGTAGTCGAAGCAAAACACCTCGAACTTAATAAGGGTCTGCTCGATTTCGAACCCATAAAGAATCTTACAAATCACATTCAACAAAAGGGACAGGAATACATTGAGCAGGTTCTTCAGTACGAAGACCAGATTGATGACCTGAAAGAAAAGCTCGAACTCGCAAAACAAAAACGCGCAAAACTCAAAGCCGGTCGCTCACGTACGATACGCGAAGCCGTCCTTTATCTCTACGCGGAAAGCAAAACACAGGCGTCACTGACAATCAGCTACCTTGTAAGCGACGCCTCCTGGTCCCCACAGTACAACCTCAGGGCAAAACCCGACCGGCAAAGTGCACTCATCGAATACAACGCACTCATCAATCAGACCAGCGGCGAAAACTGGGACAACGTCTCTGTCAGCCTATCAACCGCACAGCCTGCAATGGTTGCCTCACCGCCCACGCTTAAACCGCTGACCGCTACACTCATAGACTATTCCCAACCGCAATCCCGGCGGCAGCAGACTCAGGCGGTGCAAAGGGACCAGAAAGAGGCCGGCTCAATTTTCCGTGAACGCGCCGAGCAGGCCAAAAAAGGAAAAGAGGTTGAGTCCAAGCTAAACACACTCGCTCAACAAAGCCAGAGCCTTATCCTGACTGCTTCCAGAGAAGAAGCAATGGAATTACAGCAGCAATGGGCCGAAATTGCACGAACTGAAGGCATCAGCGTAACATATCAACTACCCGGCAAGCTCTCCATCCCCAGCAGAAACGAACAGCAGCTCGCAGGCATTGCCTCAATAGACGCTCCTGCTGAATTCACTCTGCTCGCAAGCCCCTTGCTCACCGATTACGTCTACCTGCAGGCAAAACTCTCCAACGAAAGCGATATAATCTTTCTTCAGGGGCCTGCCACCATGTTCCGCGACGGCCGATTCGTGGGTAAAGGACACCTGCCGCTCGTAACCAAAAAGCAGACATTTACCACTGGTTTTGGAATTGACTCGCAGGTACAGGTAAAAAGGGAGCTTGTCGACAAAGAAACGCGAATACAGTGGGGCAACCGAAAAGATACGTATACTTATCGCATAGCATTGAACAACTACCACAGCTCCGCTGTTAAGCTCAAGCTCCTTGACAGATTACCATATACCATGCAGAACAATCTCAAAATAGAACTCGAAAATGCCGAACCCCAGCTAAGCGAAGACCCCGAGTATCTCCGCACACAACGCAAAAAAGGCATACTCCGATGGGACATTGAGCTTGAGCCTGACACCACCGGCCGAGAGGCAACTGTTATCAAATACACCTATTCCATGGAATACGACAAGAGCATGAGAATCAACACGAGATGATAAAATTGTCTCGCCTGTGGATTGAACCGGGGCCGATACTCCAACCTGCCCCGGTTCATTATTTTCTATTAGTACTTGAAAGACATATAATTGCGGAAAAGCAACCAACGAGGGATTCGGCCTTTGACCATCATTCAATCCCCGCAAGCCAGTTTTCCGCCATCTTTGCAAAATCGACAAAATTCACCTCTCCGTCGCCATTGATATCGCCGGCAATATCTATTGAGGGATTCATCGGAGGAGGATAAAGGTTTATAATATTACCTCCATCGTCGGTATATGCCCCCCTTGTCTGGTCAAATAAATTACCTGAGACCA
>CAZGGE010000095.1:0-8493 GCA_964524285.1 uncultured Pirellulales bacterium | reverse complement strand
AAATTGGATACGAACCTGCAATTATCAATCTCGGGATTGCTGTTGTTGCAATACATGCCACCGCCGTCAAAACCATCCGAGCCGCATATTCCTCCGCTGCTGTTACATACAATTCGACAACCGCTCAGTTTAGCAGTGCTCTGAGACAGATACAACCCGCCGCCGTATTCGTGAGCAATGTTCCTCGTAAAGACACAACCGCGGAATACGGCCTCGCAATTTGTTTCACACGAGATGCCTCCACCGTTAGAGTCAGCTTCGTTATTAGTAAAATTACAGCCTTCAAACTTCGGACTGCTTCGCTCGCAATATATGCCGGCGCCAACAAAAGCTCGATTATTGCTCATACTGCAACCGAGCAGTTCCGGGTTGGAATTATTGCAATATATCCCACCGCCATAGCCGGAGTGTTCGACCCAATTTTTGACTACTGTACAGTTTGAAAGCCTGACATGGCTGTTATCAATGCAATACACGCCGCCACCGTAATAATATGCATGATTGTATATCAGCGTACAATTATCAAGAAGCGGTTCGCTGCTTTGGCAATATATTCCGCCGCCTTCATCGGCTAAATTATTGACGATTGTGCATTCTTCTAATCGTGGACTGCTTGAAACACACTTCACACCGCCTCCTTGTGGTGAACATCCTCCGGATATAACAAGGCCTTTAATGACGGTATTTGAATCTTCACCGGATAAACAGGTGATTGTGGGGCCGGCCAGGTTTGCATCAATGATTGTATTTACTATCACGTTGGGGTCATCGGTGTTGGTGCTTCGAAGCGTTACGGCCTTTCCTTTCAAATCTATTGTTTCATAGTAAGTACCTTCGGATATGACAATTTCATCATCGCTGGTACTTGTATCGATGGCAGATTGAATGGAACCACCCGGATTAACATAAATTGTACGCCCCCAACTTGAATCAACAGCCGAAAAAATAATGCAAACGGCCAAAATAATCGACAATTCAGCGGTTTTCATTTTCACCCTCTTGAATCAATCGGTCCCCGCAAGCCAGTTACCCGCCAACTTTGCAAAATCAACGAAATCTACATCACCTTCAAAACCAAATTCGTAAGCGCCCATATCTACCATCTTTCCTGTAATACGCGCACGTCCTGCAAGGTCGGAAACAGCGCCGCCCAATAATGCCGCTTTGTTGTCCCCCGCATCAATACAAGGAGAACCCGCCGAAAGCCTTAAATCGTCGTCTTCTGTTATATATGTGTAAAAACCGTCTGGAAATTTCTCTAAAAATTCCGACTCGTCATCAGAGTCGCCTTCGAATTTCCACCAGTAGCATTGTTCCTTCTCGTCATAGCCGTGCGATGTCCACACTTCGTTGACGTCGTCCCAGTGCTCCGGCAAATCGGGAATCTTATATTCACGACCTTTTGAAGTGATAAACTTGACGCCGACCACGTTACCATCCGTCGTAACCTCCGTGCTGAACTCGTACGCCAGCTCTACGTTTGGATTCTCATGGTCCCACCCGTGAGAAAGCTCAATCAAATTAACATGCTCCGAAACCGTACCCCCATCCAATACCGAAAAGCCACCAAATACAATAACCAGATAAACCGCACCAGCTTTAATGCTCGCACCCATTGTATTCTCCTCCTTAGGTTAACATCAATTTTTCAAATTCCCCCTAAAAGAATAAACTTAACATAAATTAACCTGCATGTCAACCCCCTTCTCGTTATTTCGATAAATTTAGTGTATCTTTAGCCCTTTAACGACGAAACTGCTAAATTGCCCCTCCAACACGAACTAATGCAGACTACGTGATAAACTTATTACTTATCGAAAGGAAGCTTTACGCCGCCATTTTTCCCGCGTCTTACGTCCGGCTCCATCCCCACCTCTTTCTTTTGCTCCATTTTCTGAATCCGGCAGATTTGCCCTTTGGAAATCCTCGAAACGTCCCCGCCGACCACCCGGGCCGAAGACATCGCAGCCGACACTTTATCAATCTGGACCATAGCAACCGACTCCTCCGGACGACCAAGCGATTCCCCCGTATCAGGGTCAAACAACTCTTCACCTTCGACAAAAACCTCAAGCATCATACCCTCCGACATTCGCTCACCACCCTGATTCAAAATCACCTTGCCGTTCGGCTGCACTACGACAATACGTATCGGGTATATCCGGCCTATAATTTCACCAACCACTTCCTTTGCCGCGAGCGACAAAAACGCATCCCGCACCTGCTTCGCATCCCACTCGTCCGAATCAATCTCGTCGGCAAGCTCGCGAACTTCCTCATTCTCCAGAAACAACCTCACCACTGACGCAAACGCCACCTGTTTCGTTGCACTGTCAACCAGGCGATAATTAAAGCTGAACCTCGCCTTGTATTCCGTCGTCGTATAATTCGCAGCCGCCAAATGTTTCTTTATCTGCTCAATCATCGCCTGCGAAATAGTCCCCGCCAGCAGATAATCCGCGCCGACCGTCTCCGCAAGTTTGGCCTGCTCCGAAAGAGGTGCATCACTGGAAACCAGCATTCCCTCTTCTCTTGCAAAATCAACCAGGTTTTCTCTGTCCAGAACCGCAAATTTATTCGTCTCTACAAGCCCCGTCGCCAGATATTGCCCGAACACAACAGACAACTCCGCCGCACTCGTAGCCAGACCGAGAAATCTGTAACTGCCTTGAGTAGATTTGGTCGGCATCAATGCCAGTTTCACCCGGTTGCCCACACTTCGTTTGCCGTAATCGTAAACCTGAACCTTTAGCTTAACCTCATAAGTTTCTTCGTCGATTTCTTTTTCCTCGAGAACCTCGTAGCTTTTTACAAGTCCCGCCGTAGCTGTGGTATGTGCAGTCCCTTCCGTCGCCACGCCCACCGAATCGAATTCGATTCGCTTTGTCCCCGGCGTTTCCGTATCAAAGCCGACGCCCGCCCCCTGAAAGGAATAGCGGTAGCGACCACTTCCGACCTCAACCCCTCTGACCTGGCTTACCGCGTTCTTAAGAGCTTTCTCTATTGCCTTCTCTCTTGTGCCGCCTCTCCCCTTGACCTGGCGAACGACCACATCCTTGACCTTACCTCGTAAAATATTCGAACTTTTCTTCCCGCCGCCTTCTTTCGACTCTGCCGCAAAAGCGCATACGGCCGGAACCGTCCAGCCGAATAGAATAACCCAAACAAGTTGTCTTGTAACCGCTTTCATCTCGTACTCCGCAAAAATGACTTCGCCTCAATCATTACCACGCCACCGACTTGTTGCTGCCTCGCTTACCGACCATTACTTCGTCCTGCCAGAAACGCAGCCCGCTCTTTACGTCCGAAACCTTCAACTGAAAATAGTATTCCACCTGCTGCTTGTTATTGTCGTAACGAATGTTTCGCTGAAAAATCTTGCCGGATATACTAAGCTCCGGTGCAATCAACGTCCGCCTTTTCGCAACAGTCTCAGGGTCAAACTCTTCACTGTCCCGAAGCTCCCTGCTCTCGTGAACCATGCTGTCGCTGCCGCTGCCCACCGCCGACGTCATCACCACCAGACCACTGTTCAAAAGTTCCGTTTCTATCTTCGCCATCAACTGGTCCGTATCAATTCTCTGCATTGTATCATTTACTATTCTGCTCGTTGCTACGACATATCTTCCGCCGTCATCCTTCTTCAACGCTCCGGATGATATCATCGATTGGACCAGCTTGCTCGCCGACCGGTCAAAATCGCGGTAATCCAGCGCCATTACCGCCTTACCTTCGTCGTGCATCGTATCTATCATCTCAACTTTCTCACCGCAGCCGGCTGCAACAACACCTGCCGTAACCAAAATCATATTAAACACTATACTTTTCATAATTTACTCCCATTTCTTTGTATCCATTCGAAAATCCACGATATTCTGACGCGGTGCCACCACCTTAAATCCAAAAGGCGATTTACCCATCGCCGACATTGGCAGCCATTTGCTCGTTTTGGTCTCTACCGGAAGACCGTCCGCATCCAGCCATTCCACCCGGTAATAAAAACGCCTGGTATCGTAAGAATCATTGTGCCCGGTAACATAAAGCTCCAGAAAACCCGAGTCATTACGTCTCAGAACCGCGCTGTCGATAACGATTCCCTCTCCTATCAGAGCACTGAAAGCATGAGTAACGGGCCGAGTTACGATATTGCTCCCCAGCGAATCGCTCCTTACTTCCTCCCGCACGTGAATCCTCGGCTCTTTCGGCTCATGACAACCAAACAAAGAGACCGTTAAAATTGCCAAAACTATTGTTAATCTGTTCATGGTATTTCTCCGTTCAACCCCGATTTAATATTCTATAACCGTAATCACCGGCCTGGCCGACGTGAATGGAATTTTAACATATACTATGGCGTTATTGCAATCCTCTATTTCGACTTCGAATCCGTCTCTGCCCGGCGGAATCACCTCCACGACATCGTCCTTGGGCATCGGCAGCCGGGCTACCTGAAAATCCTTCGGAAGTGTCGACCATATCCGCACATCCGCCGCGGTCGTAACAAACGAATATGCCGCCATCCCGATAGATAATAACTGCCCCGCCTGGTTGTTCTGCTTCTCGAATATATACTGTGCACTCGCCTTCGCCGCCGCTGAAATAATCGCTCGCGTTATTATCGCCTGAAAATCCTTTTCGAACTCCGTCTTGATAACCCGCCCGATATCCGCTACCAGCTTAGTCCTATACTCACCGCAATCCGTTTTTACGGTCAGGTAACTATACGCCCGCTCACCAGGCAGCAGCTTCGGCAGAGCAATGCCGACATACTTAACCTTATTGGTAACTATAAACAAAGGAAGGTCTACCCTGAATTCATCCTTTCTCGGCCCCGTCCCGTTCTCGAATATCACCCACACCGTTTCTATCAGTTCCGCCCTGCCCTCCAGAACCTCCTCGGTTGCCACTAAATCCTCGCCGATATACTTATTATTACTGACCATCCCGTAGGATTCTTTCATCAAATCCACCGCCTTGTAATGGTCCCCGACCAGATTGAAAAACACCCCCGCAATATAAGTTGTAAACGGGTTTACAAAATCCGGATAAGCCTCGAATTCGTACAAACCCGGATACTTTTGCTTTATCAACTCCTTGACCTTCGGATTCTCTACCGACTTTTTTACATTGCTTTTGCCTTTTTTCTCCTTTTCATTCAGCTCCTCCTTTAGTTTTTGAACCTCCTTGGCGAAAACCTCCTTAGCCCGTCGCTGCCGGTCAAGCGCCCGGTTAAATTCCACCCGGGCAAGCTCATCCTCGCCGAGCGACATAAAACTCAACCCCTTGTAAGTATTCAACATTATCCCGTCATATTCTTCGCCCACGTAAGGAACAATATTCTCATTCACCGCTACCGATGCAGCCGAGTCAAGTGCCTCATTTTGATAGTCGAAGAAGTTGAGCATCTGCTCCGCCTGGTCAAAATATTTCACGCTCTGTGAATAATCCTTATCAATACGTGCCAGAGAACCCAACTGCAAGGCCCACAACAAATCCTCACCTTTAGGCTTATCATTGTTGTTTATTTTTGAAGCCGCAAAAGCCGTCGCCTCGCTGCTGCCGCCGCCGGCTACACAATCCTGCCTGTATAATCCGTTAAACTTCTCCAAATTATCCTTAGGTGCATTACATCCCCCTGCGATTGCCGCAAGCAATATCCCCCAAACTGTCCCTTCTAACAGTTTCAAGCTCATCATATTTTCCTGTGTCCCTTTAGTACTCAGCCGGAGCCTGACTTCACGCGTAAAATACCCCTTTCTATTCCTTGTTGCAAACATTTATTTCCTTCGTTATATTTTCTTATGCAATCATTATTCTCTATTCAATTTGGAATAATACGGAACCTGACGTGAAAACCAGACTCATCTTAACTTCGATGTTTTCAGTCCTTCTCGCCCTGACCGCGTGTCGCTCAGACTTCAACCCCGATATCCCCAAAGTGGTTATGCCCTCGCGAGGCCTTTGCGCGCACAGAGGCGCCCTGCAAACCCATCCCGAAAATACCCTCACAGCCTTCCAACAGGCTATCCGCGCCGGTGCACACATGATTGAATTCGACGCCCGTCTTACCAGGGACGGCCAGGTTGTTGTAATTCATGATTCTGCCGTCGACAGAACCACCAATGGCCGAGGATGCGTCTCCAACCTTACTCTCGCACAAATCAAAAAGCTCGACGCCGGTTCATGGAAATCCCCCGACTTTGCCGGCGAAACCATACCTACTCTCAAGGAAACACTCGACATTATGCCCTGCAATATCTGGCTAAACATCCATATCAAGGGCGATAAAAATACCGCTCTAAAAGCCGCTCGCATTATCGCACAGACAAATCGAACCCACCAGGCCTTCCTTGCGTGCAAAAAAGACGCCGCGCAAGCCGCACGAAAGCTCGTCCCCGACATCCTTATATGCAGTATGGACCGCAGCCCAAACGTCGCCGACTATGTAAATATTGCCGTCCGCAATAATGCCGACTTCATCCAGCTCCGAAGCCCCTTCCAACCCTCATACCCCGCCTGCATAAAAAAGCTGAAGCAAAACAACATAAAAATAAATTACTACCGCGCTGACTCCGTCGAAGATTTGCCCATGCTCTTCGAAGCGGGTATAGACTTCCCCCTCGTAAATAATATCACCCTCGCCGTCAAAACCGCCGAAAAACTCAAAATATAACCTCTGAAAACGTTTTTTCTTGGCCCCAGCCAACTTGATATTTTTATTGTTCAACTCCCAGCTTCTCAAGCAGCAGTTCTATAAGGGGCACCTGTCCTTTATGCAGTTTCTGTTTTGCCGTCATGCAGTCGAACCACGCCGCCCTGTCCACCTCTGCAAACTTTTTTTTATGCTTGCCTGACCCTTTCGGCCATTCCATCTCGAAAGAATTGCTTTTTACCTTCTCCGCATCGAAGTCCCCCTCCACAACCCACGCGTGAACCCTCTTGCCGCTCGATTGCTTGAAAACGCCAAGAAATTCAGGCTTTCCCTTTACTTCCAATCCCGTTTCCTCCCTGAATTCCCTCCTGGCCGCAACTAATTCATCCTCATTATCCGGCTCGAACTCACCTTTGGGAATTGACCACGCCGCCTTATCCTTCTTCGCCCAGAATGGCCCGCCCGGGTGAACCAGAAACACCTCCACCATCCCCCCGCCCTTTCTGTAAACCATAATCCCCGCACTATGTTTGGCCACAATTCAGCTACTTTTCTTGATTTTCCTCGTTTGTTTTTTGCTGCCCCATATCTTTGAACCTGTTGTCTATAATCGTTGTATTCGCGGGCAGTGGTATCCGGTTCAAATCCACAATCTCTCCGTCAACAATCAGAACAATATCGACGCGAGCTCGGTGCTTGACACATAATCGGTCATTATCTTTGGAAAAAGGAACCCACCTGCCGTTTTCACTGACGACATACTCGGGCAGCTCTCCATCCTCGGACCTGATGTAATCCGGCCAGGGTGGTCCCGCTCTCAGCTTTTTTGCATCTTGCGTCTGGGACGTTCCGCCGGAAGCACATAGGATTCGAACGCCGGCCTCCACGCTTGACTCGCTTACAAAAAACTTCGAAGGACTTTTTTCCAAAATCAACGTTGCACCTTTGCTCTTAAGCGTCAGGATATATGGCCAGTCCTTCTCAAATTCCTTTGTGCTATCAAACGGTATTTCATAAACTGTCTGCTGTGTCCCGCAAGCCACATCATAAGTTTTCGCCAGTTTGCGATAAGTTTCCAGTTCCTTCGGCCAAGTCTCCGGCCATTTCCCGTCGTTGTATGTTATCACCAGTCCGAAACATAACGAGCATACCAGAACAGACATTACTGCAAACAACACGATCAGGGATTTATTTGCCATTTTTTCGTTCCCAAAAGTGCTCGACGACACAAAAGCAACTATTTGACATCGTTAATAATACTATATTTTTACATTTTTACCGGTATAGTTCCTTACGTAATTTGTTCCATTCTTCGCTGGTACCCACGAAAAATATCGTGCCGTCGCCGGGCAGTAGTGTTGTCAGTTGAATGGAATGATAATCATAGCCACCCCGGCTTCGAAGGTCGAAAAGTTTCTTGTCGCGGTCGAGCATTCTGGGCCAGTAGCCCAACTCAATACCAATCTGCTGAATGTTTTCACAGTCATGATTGACGGCAATAACGTATTTTCGGCCTGTATCGCGGTCTATAAAGGTTTTGGCGGTTACCGGCGAATTTTCCCAGTAAACCACATCTTCGTGTGGCTTTGCAGGTTCGAGCTTCAAAATTACGGGAATCAGGGGTTTTATCTGTCTGCCTACTTCTCCCGCCATCTTGAACTGCTCAGTCTCTTTGCCTTGCTGGCCCCGCATACCTTCGATAAACTCGCCGTGTTTTCTTGGTGCCCTGTGGCCCCAGTACATGAAGAAAAAGAACCCTTTTGCCCCTTCCTGAATGGAGGTCCAGACCTGCCAGCGGATTTGTTCAGGAGTTGGATAGCGGTACATCTGATTCACCTGCA
>CAZGGE010000094.1:0-11783 GCA_964524285.1 uncultured Pirellulales bacterium | reverse complement strand
ATAAACGTTCGCCGAAAACTGGCTGGTCAGGTTTCCGATAGGCAGCCCCCGGTCTACCATGTGACCATCAAACAGCGGCAATCCGCCCTCCGGCACAACCAGCCGCCAGCCGTCACGGTGACTGCTGATGATATGTTCCAGCAAATTCAGCAGCCGTTTATCCCCGATGACCTTTGCGAATAAGTCCAGAAGTATTTCATGGTCAATATGGGCAAAATACTTGCGAATGTCACACTTCAAGGCATAAGCAAAACGTCGGGCATAATATGCCGCACGCTTCATGCCCGCATGCGTACCCTTATTCACCCGGCAGGCGTAGCTGTCTTCGATAAATCGGTTCTCGAACAATGGCTCGATAACCCGTATAACGGCATGATGCACCACCCGGTCCCGAAATTCCGCCGCCGCTACCGTCCGCTGTTTCGGTTCATGAATCTCAAAATAATGATACCCGCCGTGACAATAGGTTCCATCCAGAAGCTGCTTTTGAAGCGTGATGATCTCATCCTCCATCTCAGCATAAAAGCCCGCTCCCGGTCGCTTGCCGCGTTTACCCTTCAGGGCCTTCACCGCAGCGGCATAGAGGTTCTCAAATGAACAGACCAATTCATAGAGATGCTTGTATCGTTTCATGGCCGGTTCCTTTTTTCGGAATCCTTTATCCATCCGCCCAGCATACGGCCGCATTCAACCATTAGACCGCAGGCGTATTGATACTGCTTCATCGTGATAATCTGCCGGTCCTTGGCCATGCGAACCAGCCATCTCAGAACCGCCAGATCACGATTGGCGGTCCTGAGCAGCTCTAACTTTTTATTGCCGCTGCTATAGGCGGCCTCGACCAGGGTTTCCAGAATTCCAAGCGACCGGTCCGCCAGGCGCGTGCCGAATATAAACCTTTGATTTTTCGGAAAACTGTCAACCTTCGCCAGTATCCATTTACACACATCGTACCATTTGGATAGTACGACAGGCACATCACCTTTTAAACCGTTGGATTTCTCATAATTCATTCATTTGTAAAATTCATTTTTTAAAGCGTGCAGGGGCTAACGCCCCTGCACCGTTCCCCTGTTAGAGTTTTTCAAGCGTATTCTTTAGCCTGTTTCGTAAATATCTTTTGCCCATGCCTGACTTCAGGTATTTCTCCCTGCGATAAGCATCTTCCTTACTGAGACAGGCCTCGTAGTAAACCAACTTCAATGGTCGGCGCTCTCTCGTTGACGGCACTTGCCCCTCGTTATGTTTATGCATCCTTTGCTTTAAATCGGAAGCGGCGCCTGTATAAAACTGCCTGTCTACTTCACTGAGTAATACATAAACATAATGCATAATTGAAACTCTAACAGGGCAAGCGGTAAAGGGTTCACCCTGTTATAAGCTTTAAACAGGAAAGCTTTTGATATTTGTCATCACCTGGTCCATCTTATTCATTCTCACAATCACCAAAGATCATGTGAGCTTCTAACAGGGTAAAAGAAAAAAAGTTCAGCCCGTTAGAGGCCGTTTCGGACCACGTGCATCTTTCCGAATTCCTATGTTTTTCTATTCATTGACAGCCTCTAACGGGCTAAAAAAGGGAAAGCCCCTACCTTTTTCTGTATCGAAGGGCCAATCCGCCTAAGCCAAGCAACACTAAACTGCACGGTTCAGGGACGGAGGCGACACGGAACCCTACATCGTAGTTCTCGTAGTACGGGTCGATGTCGTACCGGGTGGACGATCTGAGGTAGTAGTCGTAGCCGCTGCAGGAGCCACCGCGGATGCCGCGATTGGAACCGATCAGGGCTTCATTCCACTCCCAGACATTGCCGCCCATATCAAAAGTACCATAGGGGCTGTCACTATTTTCATGAGCGCCGACCTCAGTGCGGTAGTACGGGCTGCCTATGGTATAACCATTATCATAAAACGTTGCATTATTACCCGGGTCCGGATTTATTAAGTCATTGCTGGGAATGCTGTCGCTGCTGGTCGGGTAGTCGAAGTAGTTACCTGTTACACCATCGTTTTTGTGATAGGCAGCCTTATACCATTCATTTTCACTGGGAAGCCAAACCTGGGCACCGGATTTACGTACCACACCTGAGCCAAGTGACATATCATACGCTCCGTCCTCTGTATTACCTGTGCCCTGGCCGTTGTGCAGCCAATTTGTAAAACGAAGACTGTCATACCAACTGACATAGTTTACCGGCCTGTTTGCCCAATCTGAAGCGACCGAATAGGTGTAACTGCCGCTGCTGCCGCTTCGCTCAATCTTACAGCCGTAACTGTGTGACCACATACCTGTGTTATACAAACCATAGGTGTCCGTAGCAGCCACCGCATTGAGAAATTCGGTGTACTGACCTGCCGTAACTTCATATGTGCTTATCCGGTAAACTTCAGAGACACTGCCATAACCGGTACCATCGTTTGCATTGCCCGTATTGCCGACAGTAACCCAGTCCATAGTAACAGCAGAAGCAACACTTGAAATGAAACAAACAAATAAACCAACTGCTAAAATCTTCTTCATCTTTCCTTCTCCTTAAATTCATTATAAAATTGTAGTATCACAGAATTTTATGAGCAGGGGTAAATTCGATATGAAACACCCTCACTCTGAACAATTAAACAAAATCCAGCCAAAACGACTAAAGCTAATGTCAACATTATACCCGAAAATAACTGTTTGTCAAGCAAAATACCCCCCCCTAAAAATTTTTAACTCATTTAATAATATAGACTTATGTGCAGATAAGGCAAGTTGTTATACAAAAAAACAGAGAATGCCCGGAGTCTCCGTATGAAAATAACTTTAAGAACACTGGGGCTTGGTAATTTTACAGCCATTTTTGAATTGGCAAGCGCTCGATAGATTGACGTAACACAGGATCAATATTCGTATAGATTTTGTTCGTCAAGTTTGGCGATGAATGCTCCAACAGTCTTTGAGTAACAGCAGTTGATACTCCATTCTGAGCAAGAAGTGACGCGAATGTTTTACGCAGGTCGTGGAATTTCAAATCAGCTAACCCGGCTTTTTTACAAATCTTACGCCACTGTCTATAGTTGAATTTTCTATGAAACAATTTTTCCCGTCCGACTTCAAGGCCATGAACATATTTTGAAAGCTCAGTCATTATTTCTGCCGACACTGGACGTGAAGACATACATTTCTTAGTTTTCTTGCTTATAGTACAGATACAATTATTTTCAAAATCAAAGTCGGTGATTTTTAAGGATTCTATATCACCACGCCTGAGCCCTGTTCCCAAGGCTAGCAAAATCCTCATTTTGATAGCCGGATACATCTCTGCCGTTTTCAGCAATTGCCTGACCTGGGTATGGTTGAGTGATTTAACTGGTCGTTCTTCCAATTTCAATTCCTTGAGCTTTAGGTTTCCATTTAAATACCGCTGTCCTTTACACCAATACACCAATGTTTTGATATTTCTGATGTCCTTGTTCAGTGTGGCTCGTTTGACCTCTTTGGTTCTTTCGAGGATGAACTTATCGATGATACTTTGAGTAATTTGTTTGGAATTGCATTTGCCCACAATAAGCTCAAAATTTCTCAGTGTAAAGGCATGTTCATATAATGTGCCTTCGGTGACACCTTGAACTTTTTTGGCCTCACGATATTCATCGACCATTTGCTGCCAGTCGGCAGATACGATGCTTGTGAAGACATCAGAATTGAGTTGACTGTATTTTATCTGCTTGAAATGCTCAGCCAGTTCTTTACTGGGCAGAGCTTTAGCTTTGCGTCTGCCGCTTTCATACCAGCCAACCCACCAGCCATTGATTTCTTTACGTTTATATATCCAGACTTTTTTCATTCGCATTACCCTTTCCTATTATCCCCTAAAAACAGCTCTATACAAAATGTAAGAAGTAATGCCAAATGGAAACACTTTGGTGACAACGCGGGAAATGCTTAAAAAGATGGAGTTTGTAACTTATTTAACAGTAGTAAGTTACAAGAATATAGCTTATAAAAAAGTTCAAAAGTCACACGGATATTAAATCCTGCTGACGGAACTCCGGCCCCGTGGCGGAATTGGCAGACGCGCGGGACTCAAAATCCCGTCCTGGCAACAGGGTGTGGGTTCGATTCCCACCTCCGGCAGTTAACTACACCACCTACTGTGGAGGCTCGCTCTTTTTATCCTCCACACGAACGTGCTTCTGGGTACGCAAATTCAGCTCATCCAATTGCTTCGGGTCAACTTCACTCGGCGCATCAGACATCAGACACTGTCCACGCAGCGTCTTCGGAAATGCTATCACGTCCCGTATGTTCTCCGTCCCGGTTAACAGCATTACCATCCTGTCCAGCCCAAGCGCGATTCCCCCGTGCGGCGGCGCACCATACTTCAGCGCACGCAGAAAAAAACCAAACCGGCGCTCAGCCTGCTCATCCGGAATCTTAAGCAGCTCAAATACCTTGCGCTGTAATTCAGGCTTGTGAATACGAATGCTCCCCCCGCCGATTTCCGAGCCGTTCACCACAATATCATAAGCCTGAGAAACAACGCCGTCCGGGTCGCTTTCAAGTTTTCCCTCGTCTTCAACCACTGGTGCTGTAAATGGATGATGAAGCGACTCGTAACGATTCGTTTTCGGGTTCCATTCCACCAGCGGAAAATCCACTATCCAGACAAACTCAAAAGCACCCTCGTCATACAACTTCAATTCCCTGCCCAGCCTGCACCGCAGCGCAGCAAGCGCGACGTTTGCCGTCCCCGCCTCATCCGCCACAAAAAAGAGCAAATCCCCCTCCTTAGCCTTGAACATCTGTACCATCGCCGACAGTTGCTCCTGAGAAAAAAACTTCGCCGCGCTGCCGGTCAGCTTCAACTCTCCGTTTTCGCTTACCGCCTTAAACCAGCAAAGCCCTTTCGCTCCATACTCCTTCACAAAATTTGTAAGCCCTTTCTCGATATCATTTCGCGAATACTTATCTCCTGCCGGCGCACAAAACCCTTTAACTATGCCTCCCTTTTCCACCGCAGAACGGAACACCTTGAACTCACACTGCTTTGCAATATCCGATATATCCTTTAACAACATACCGAATCTCAGGTCCGGCCTGTCCGTGCCGTAATCGGCCATCGCTTCCTGATAACTCATCCGCCTCATCGGCACCGATACGTTCACCCCCAGTATACGACGCCACAACTTCGCTATCAGATTCTCATGCACACCGATAATATCATTCGTATCCACAAAACTTATTTCAACGTCTATTTGCGTGAATTCCGCCTGCCTGTCCGCTCTCGGGTCCTCGTCCCGAAAACACCGCACTATCTGAAAATATCTGTCCACGCCGCTTATCATCAGTATCTGCTTGAACAATTGCGGCGACTGCGGCAAAGCATAAAAGCAATTCTCCAATAGCCTGCTCGGTACGAGAAAATCCCTCGCTCCCTCCGGCGTACTCCTGGCAAGCATCGGCGTCTCCACCTCCCAGAATCCCAAATCGTCGAAATAATCCCGAACAATCTTCGCCACACGGTGACGAACTCGCAGCTTTCCCTGAAGTTCGTCCCTGCGAAGATCCAGATACCGGTAACGCAACCGCTGCTCTTCACTGGTCTGCTCCGCCCGCTCAAGCTCAAAAGGTGGTGTATTCGATTTATTGAGTACCTCAACCTCTTCTACAAACACTTCAACCTCTCCGGTCCCCACCTTTGGATTTATCTGCTCACGAGAACGAACCACTCCACGAGCCGCTACCACCCACTCGTGCCGAACCTCCTCCGCAACCTTGTGCAGCTCAGGCTGCAACTCAGCGTCAAAAGTCAATTGTGTCAAACCCTTGCGGTCGCGTATATCGAGGAAAATCAGATTACCGTGGTCTCGGTAAGCCTTCACCCAGCCCGCCAAAGTAACCTTCTTGCCGACGTCGCTTAGACGAAGCTGACCACAATCATGCGTTCTCTTAAGCATTTTCCCTGCTCGAAATTATCAGGCTCAAAAACACTCCAATATTTCATCGGCTCATTCACTCAATATCCTTGATTACAGGCGGACAGATTAGCCAAACCTTTATACATCGTCAACAAACCTTTTAAGGAATTATCCCTAACGATAACAATCAGCTCTAATACTTCCTGCAGTAAGCACATTTATGCTTGATTTTATCCCGCCGCCCGCATAAAAACCGTAACATTATGAAACAAATGCTTTTCACAATTATACACGTCGTCATAATTTCTTCGGCACCGGCAAAGGAATTCAATGTCGCTGATTTCGGCGCCGCAGGCGACACAAAAACCATCTGCACAAACGCCATACAAAAAACCATCGACGCAGCCCATCAGGCCGGAGGAGGAACCGTTACTTTCAAAAAGGGTGTGTTTCTAACCGGTGCAATTTTCCTGAAATCGAACGTACACCTCCGCATAGACAAAGGCGTTGAAATCCGCGCAGTCCAGCTCGATTCCGCATACCCCATGAAGTGGATACGGGTGGCCGGAATTGAAAAAAAAGCTCCTGCCGCTCTCATAAATGTTCATAACCAGAAAAACGTTATAATCTCCGGCAACGGACTCATCAACGGAAACGGGGACTACTGGTGGGAAAAATTCTGGGGAAAAGACAGAAAAGGCGGAATGCTCAAGGAATACAACGAAAAAGGTCTGCGGTGGGCAGTCGACTATGACTGCCTCAGGCCGGAACTAATCCTCATTTACAAATCACGGGACGTCAAACTGCAGGGCCTCACACTGAAACGTTCGCCTTTCTGGACCGTACATATTTGCTACTCATCCCGAATAATTGTAGACGGAATAACCATACGCGAAAACACAGGCCCAAGCACCGACGGCGTAAACGTCGATTCCTCCTCGAACGTACTCATTCAAAATTGCGATATAGATTGTAATGACGACTGCCTCTGCCTAAAAGCCGGAAGGGACGCAGACGGCCTGAGAGTCAACCGCCCCACCAAAAACGTCACCATAAGAGACTGCATCACACGCAGAGGACACGGAATGCTCACCATCGGCAGCGAAACCGCCGGCGGCATCCGCAACGTTGAAGTGTATAACATTATCGCAAAAAGCACCAACGTAGGCATACGTGCTAAATCAGCCAGAATAAGAGGCGGAACTATAGAAAATATCTGCATACACGATATTGTTATGCAAAGTGTCCCCGTGGCCTTCAGGTTTGACCTGAACTGGATGCCAGAATTCAGCTACCCGCAGTTACCTGAAAAATACGACAAAAATAACATTCCGCCACACTGGAAAGTACTGCTCGAAAAAGTTACCCCACCTGAAAAGGGCTACCCCACCTTCCGCGACATTACCGTAAAAAACCTGAGGGCATACAAATCCCGTATCGCATTCATCTTCGAAGGCCTGCCCGAAAAACCCGTAAGAAAAGTTCATCTTGAAAACGTTTCCATAACCGCTCGAACCGCAGGAAATATCAAAAACACCCGCGACTGGTCAACAAAAAACGTCTCAATCAAAACCTTAGATGGCAAACCTCTTGAAACCCAAAACACTTCAAATCTCAACCTTCCAAAAGTAAAAAAAATCTCTTCACAGCCCGCCAGGTAATTCGCACTCTACATTTACCCTGTTTTTACCGGATATTACACTTCAATCAGCTAACATCCACTCTTGCACGACCGACAATCATTGTTCCATCCGGAACTCAACCGTGAACCGAAACAAAAAAGAAAAAACATTCACAATCATTATTCCTGCCTGGCCAAACGACAAAAGACCCTTCGGCCTGGATTACATCGACAGAATCCAGCGTAATAAAACCAACCTCGAGGTAATACTCGCAAGAGGTTTCAGCCCATGCAGGCAAAGAAACCAGGCCGCAAAAGTCGCAAAAGGCGATATACTTATTTTCTTCGATGACGACTCGTGTCCACAAATCAACTTCCTCGACAGACTCGATGCACACTTCCAGAATCCAGACATAGTCGGCGTCGGCGGTCCAAATCCCGCACTAAACACAAAAAAATTTTTTCCAAAACTCGTCGAAGCTGCTTTTCAATCAGAACTCGCCGTTCTTTCAAAGGTAGCTCGATACAAACCCACAGGTAGAATACGTCCCGCAAATGATTCCGATCTCATCTTCTGTAATTTCGCCATCAGACGAAAATACTATCTCAAACTCGGCGGCCTCGACGAACGCCTGTGCCCCAACGAGGAAAATGAATTCTTCGAAAGACTCCACGATGTACTGCCGCCCGAAAAACTCCTGTATGACCCGGAACTCATCGCGAGAGAACCGCGACCCTGCAAATTTACTTCCTTCTTCAAAAAAATCTATGGCTACGGCCGCGGCCGAGCAAGACAGTTCAAAATCCGCCACAGTTTCTTCAGCCTGTTTCACCTCGCTCTTGCTCTCATGCCCGCCGTGCCTGTAATCGCATTCCTCAGCTTCGAATATACAGGCCTGGCAGTCCTCTTCTGCTCTTATGCCGCTCTGCTGATTCTCGCCGCATCCTTGAATCTCATCCGCAGGCGCTCTATACTAATAGCCGTCGGCCTGATACCCGTTATTGCGACCACTCATCTGGCCTACATACTTGGAATTTGCAGGGGTATCTTCGAATCTAAAAACCTTACCGAGAAGAAAAAAAGGCCAATAAAAATTGAATACTACCTCGAAATCAAAAACCCCAAACCGCAAACCGCAAAAAGCGCCGGAGGCTATTGAAATGAACCCCCTTAAAAAAAATAACACGCTAATCCTATGCCTGCTCGCAGCCTGCATATCCCCGTTGCTCAACACTCTGTCCCACGCCGGAAACGAACTCGACGTCCTGCCCCAAAAAGTAAACGGCGAAAATACACACGACATGATGAAAAACTACCTCCTCGAAGAAGCACAAACCTGCTTCGACCAGTGGCGACACCAGTACGAGCTTAGAAAAAGCCCCGAACAAATCCGGCATTATCAGCAGAAACTCAACGGAAAATTCCTCCACGCCATAGGAGGCCTGCCCGAAAAATCACCTCTAAACCCTCAAATCACCGGCATAATCGAACGCGACGGATACCACGTCGAAAAAATCATCTTCGAAAGCCGGCCTCGACACTACGTTACGGCTCTGCTCTTTCTCCCCGACGCTCACAATTACTCTCCGCCATATCCCGGCATCCTCGTTCCATGCGGCCACTCACCAATCGCAAAAGCACATCCGCCATACCAGACAATGGCCGCACTGCTTGCATTAAACGGTATGGCCGCTCTCGTCTTCGACCCCATCGACCAGGGCGAAAGAGGACAAATCCTTAACAATAATAACTCAATTAAATATCACTGCACAAGAGGACACACCATGCTCGGCGTCGGCTCCATACTGCTCGGCAGAAATACCGCGCAATTTGAAATCTTCGACGGTATTCGCGCTATCGACTACCTCATCTCACGACCCGAAGTCGACCCCGACCGTATCGGCATCACCGGAAACAGCGGTGGCGGAACCCAGACCGCCTACCTCATGGCCCTCGATGACCGAATTAAAGCAGCAGCTCCAAGCTGCTATATCACCAGCTTCCCAAAACTACTAAAAACAATTGGACCACAGGACGCCGAACAAAACATCCACGCACAGCTCGCTTTCAACATGGACCACCCCGATTACCTCATGATGCGGGCACCCACACCAATTCTTATATGCGCCGCCACAAACGACTTCTTCGACATCGAGGGAACCTGGCAAACATTCAGATATGCAAAACGCCTGTACAGCCGAATGGGATTCGCCGAAAGAATCGACCTGCTCGAAAACGACGCCCCACATAACTACAACAAACTGCAACGCGAAAGTGCCGCAAAATGGCTCTCCCGCTGGCTGCTAAAAAAAGATAAACCAATCCACGAACCTCAAATCAAGCTGCTTGAAAACAAACAAACGCAATGTACACCCAAAGGACAGGTCATGCTAATCGAAAATGCACGCTCGGCTTATGACCTCAACCGTAACTTCAACAAACAAATCGCCGAAAAAAGAACAAAAATGTGGCAAAACCAGACCGCCAACACCATGCTCGAAAAAGTCCGGCAAATCGTCAACGTGCGAAAACCTGATGACCTTCCCCGCCCGAGCGTATCAATCCTTGAAACAATCTCCCGAAAAAACTACAAAATCGATAAGCTCATAATAAGACCCGAACCCCGAATTTACCTTCCCGCATTATTATTCCAACCCCAGAAAAACAGTAAACAAACAGCCGTCCTTTACCTCAACGAAAATGGCAAAAACCAGGATGCCACCCCCGGCGGACCAGTCGAAATACTACTCGAAAAAGGACATACAGTGCTCGCCGTCGATATCCGCGGAATCGGCGAAACAAAACAAACCGAACCCAAAACCTGGAAATCACACTTCAGCACCGATTGGAAAGATTTCTTCGCCGCCTATCTGCTCGGACGCTCTTACGTCGGCATTAGAACCGAAGACATCATAATATGTGCCCGCTGGCTAAAACATAAAACCGGACACACACCCGACCTTATAGCCACGGGAATCCTCACCGTACCCGCTCTACATGCCGCCGCCCTGCAAAAAGAACTTTTCCGCAACGTAACCCTGAAACACCACCTCGTCTCATGGAGCAACATTATCGAACTCAGCGAATCCAGAAACCAGCTCATAAACGCCGTCCACGCCGCCCTCATCACCTATGACCTGGATAATCTCGCTGAAACAATCGGCCCACGCCTTACTGTGGAACAACCCCTTGACGCCCTTAACAGGCCGGTCGAGACAAAATAATAAAATCAAAGCTCGATAACCGCTATCTCGGGCCTGCAGCAGAAACGCATCGGAAAAAGAAGAGTACCTATACCAACGTTAACATACAAGGGACCGGCGGGCGTATTGAACAACCCTTTGTCGTATTTGCCAACACGATACGGAACTATCAATGCACCCAGCCCCGGTATACGAACCTGACCCCCATGCGAATGACCCGCCATTACCAAATCAAACCTCTCCCCGTCCAGTTTGTTTACATAATCCGGATAATGAACCAGAAGCACACTCTTCGAAAAAGCTTTATTGGCAGGCAGATTCTTCTTCAGCCCGGACGCTCCTGCAATTCTCACTTCGCCGCCGGCAAACTCCGTCTGTTCGTCCACAAGCCAGCCGCCCCCCGTAGACTTCAGGCAGTCATCTATCTTCTTAAAACTTGCCCCGCTCGAATAGTCGTGATTGCCCGGCACGCCATATACCGGACAGCTTATCTTAGCCATCAACTTCAGCGCCTCTTCAAGATGAGCGGACCTTTCCACGATATCACCCGTGTAACATACAAAATCCGCCGACAACCCATTTATTAAATCCACAACTTCATTAATATATTCCCACCCCCCTCGGTAATGAAGGTCGCTAAGGTGAACTATTCGAAGCGAAGCATCCTCATTAAGCCGCACATTCGAAACTTTAAGCCAGTAAGGCTCAACCAGAAAGGTGTCGGCAGACCATGCCAGTGGAGCCGAACCACCTAACAAACCCAGAAACCTCCGCCGGGTCATCTTTGGAAACTTCTTCGCCCTCAGTCCCCTCGCTTCGGATTTATCTTTGACATCCTTCATTTAATCCACCCGCTAAAAGCTATTATAAAAAACAACTGCTCCGAATACCACATAAAATTATTCGCAAAATCAATCCTTAAACTTCCCCCGCCGTTCTCCTGCATTGATTTATACTGCTCTTGATTGAAAAATTCCTTATTTCTCAATCAAAAAGCACCTGATGTCCGATAAACAGTGTATATGAAGGATTATGAATTGTCAAAAGAAGAAACAGT
>CAZGGE010000093.1:0-11978 GCA_964524285.1 uncultured Pirellulales bacterium | reverse complement strand
TGTGGGCTTCGGCCCGTGGAGGTTCGACTCCTCTCATCCGCAATGCCCATTGTCCCTGTGAGCATCCAATCCCTAACGCAAATCACCCACAAAGGCCGATAAATAACAATAAATAGACTCGGTGAATTGAATCACAGGATAAGATATGCTCGAATTGGCGAAAAGTCTTGAACAGTCAGCCCCGTATTTGAGCGACAAGCTTTTCGTGGCGCCGGGTATAATTTTTGTAGCGGCCGGTTTATTCCTCTGGCTCGGCGGACTGGGGTACAGAAGGCCTCTTGCCGCACTGGCGGGAGCGGCTGCTGCAGTCTTGTGCGCGCTGTTTATTTCAGGCCAAAACCTTGTCATGGTCATTTTAGCGGCGGTGGTGGGAGCAGTTTTGGCCGTGGCGTTCGAAAAAATCCTCGTTAGTTTGATAACAGTATTTTTGGCAGCCGGTGCAACTTTTATCGTGCTCGCGTATCCACATATGAATAATCCACCAATGCAGCAGTACATCCCCGGCCCGCTTACCGAAAACCTGGGCTTCGACCGCTCGATTTTGGTAATAGAGACTTATAGCACCGTATTTGGCCATAAAGCAAGGTACGCAGCATCCAGGATGGGTGTTTACAACTGGGCGATAGTGGTGGTGGCGGCAGCAGCGGCTTTGGCAGGCAGGTTACTGCTGCGGCGATTTGCCTCGGCTCTGACTTTTGCGACGCTCGGTACGATTTTTATCTTTGGCGGCATGGTTTGGCTGCTTTTTTATAAGCCCAGCACGCCGGTAACATTAATAGCTCAGAGAGCTTCATTTTACCTTGCCGTATTTGCAGCCATGATAGCATTCGGAACAGTCGAGCAATTGCTCCTTTGCCCGGTAACCACAAAACCCAGATTAAAAGATGAAGATAACGACAAAAAAGAGAAAGATTAAGGGAGTGTAAAAATGTATTTTATGGATATGCTGGCACAGGCCGCTGAAACAACGGAGCAGGCAACAGAAGCGAGACCGGACGCAATAATACCCGTCGACGCAATCTGGGAGCAGATAACGTCGCTGGGATTGCCGGCGGCACTGACGTTCATCAGCTTTGGTGTCGTCTGTATTATGTATGGATGGCGCGTTTTTAAGGTCCTCGTTGTTATAAGCTTCGCTCTCATCGGCCTTGTCTTGGGTGTCGCCGCCAGCCAGCGAATCAAAGGTGAAAATCACGAGGTTCTCTGTGGCATTATAGGTCTTGTTCTCTTGACAATACTTTCATTACCGCTTATGCGATGGGCGGTAAGCCTTCTCGGAGCTGCGGCAGGGGGTGTACTGGCGGCAGGCGCCTATTATGCTTCTACTCTTCCGGAGCGTTATGTTATCCTCGGTGCTTTAGTAGGGGTCGTAGCAGGGGGTATGATTTCATTTATAGTATTCAAAGTGGCCATTATGCTTTTTTCAAGTCTCGGCGGCGGCGCACTTATGGTTATAGGAACGTTTGCCCTGTTACATCATTACCCCCCGACAACCGAAGCTATGAGGCAGGTATTTTTTGGCACCAAATGGTTTTTGCCTGTCTGTTTGTTTATTCCTACCGCCATAGGAATAATCATCCAGAATAAAATGATAAAAGGCTCAAAAGACTGGAGTGTGTGACGAACATGTCTGAATCGGGCCGTTTGAAAAGGGGGAATCTGCGAGCATTTCCATTGTTGACAATGATGGCGCATCGGCGGTATAGTAGCATCTCGTGAGCGGATAAAACACAAGGGGGCTTATTTCGGGCGGGCATAATCGTATGTATGGCCCGTTATGCAAATGCAGGGAGAAATAACATGGATGCCGCAATCTTCAAAGCATACGACATAAGGGGGACCTACCCTCATCAGCTTAATGAAGAAGATGCGTGGAAAATAGGTTATGCAAGCGCTCAATTCCTTCGCTCCATGCTCAGCGGATATGAAAGAGGTCAGGCAAACGCCCAGTCCATCTGTGTGGGCCGGGACATGAGAACGCACAGCGAGTCGCTTGCTCATGCCCTCATAGAAGGGATGAACTCTACGGGCGCAAATGTCATCGATATCGGATTGATTGATACCCCCCAGATGTATTTTGCTGTTAATCATCTCGGGACCTGCGGCGGAGTGCAGGTAACCGCTTCACATAATCCGGAGAACTACAATGGTTTCAAAATTTCCGGGCTCGGCGCAAAGCCCGTCGGCGCCAATACAGGTTTGAGGGATATACAGCACATTGCCACCGCCTTGCTTCACACCAAAGGCAAGGCCAACGGATACGTCGAAAAGTATGACCTTGGCCGCGAGTACAGCCGGCACGTACTTCAGTTTCTTAAAAATAATGTTGAAAATCTTAGAATTGCAGCAGACGCCTCAAATGGAATGGCCGGGAAAGTAATACCGCTCGTATTCGCAGATGTGCCCTTCGATATAGTTCCTGTGAACTTCGAGCATACCGGAAAGTTCAGACACGAGCCGAACCCTCTTATCGAGGAAAATTTATCTGATATCAAATCTACGGTAAAAAAGGAAAAGTGCCGGTTCGGTATTTGCTTCGACGGGGATGCCGACAGATTAATTATGGTGGATGAAAAGGCGCAGACTATAAATTGCGATTTGCTGACGGCTTTGATGTCTGCTTCCTTTCTAAAAAAATATCCGAAGTCGACGGTGGTTTACGACCTGAGGAGCAGTTGGGTTGTGGCCGAGGAAATTGTTAAAAACGGCGGAACCCCCCGCCGGGAACGCGTCGGACATGCATTTATGAAAAAAGCAATGCGGGATTCACACGCCGTGTTTGGTGGAGAATTGTCGGGACATTTTTATTATCGAGATAACTATTATGCCGACTCGGGCCTTATCACGCTTGTTCACGTTGTCAATATCGTTTCGGAGTCCGGCGGGTCGGTCAGTGAGCTTATTCAACCGCTGAGAAGATATTACAACAGCGGTGAAACAAACTTCGAGGTCGAAGATAAGCAGACCGCTATGAACGAGCTTGCAAGGAAATTCAGAACCGGAGAAATCGACAACCTCGATGGTATCACAGTCCGGTACAAGGACTGGTGGTTTAATTGCAGACCGAGCAATACCGAGCCTTTGCTGCGATTGAACGTGGAAGCCAGGACCGAAAAGCTGCTCGACGAAAAGTTCAGCGAAATAAAAAAACAACTGGGAGAACCTGTGTAGCATCGGCTAAACCGCTTTTCAATATTTTCAGGGACAATTTGGCTTTTTGGAGGGGATAAAAATGCAGATAAACCAAAAGACGTTCGACACACAGAATGGCCCGGTTGAAGGGGTTCAGGCAAAATGGCCGGGCTTCAATATACTCCTCGTGGCCGGCTCAAAAGGCTTTTTGGCTTGCCCCGCTATTGACGTCAACGCCTGCCAGGGTTATGGAGTAGCCGCTGCCGTAGTCGAAAGCACACCGGAAAAACCTATCGGAACCCTTGAACGCTTTCCGGCAAGAAAAGTCTGCAAGGCAAATGACAAAGCCCGGGAACTGGGTGTCATAGATGGTATGACAGCTTCCGATGCTTTCGAGCTTATCGCCTGAGCACAATGGGGGAAATTGATAAATATCGGAGGAACAATTACATGAAATTTACTAAAACTTACCTGCTTATTTTCTCAACGTTTTTCCTTTGTTCGATTCCAACAATGAGCCGCGACTTGCCCCACACACAGCAGGACCTTCTCATAAATAACAACGTGCAATTGACAGGCTTACATCGGCTTAGCCTGAAAATTTTCCATCATCATCACAGTCCTGATTCGGCAAAACTTTCTGTTCCACCCCTTGAGAACAAAGTCAGGTCGAAATTGAAAAATGCCGGATTTCAATTAGTTGAATTACTTCATCCGGATTCTAAGCCTGAACTACAAAAGATACCTGAATTAAGGGTTTACATACATACCGTCAAGTCCTCAGACTTTCCGGTTAGCACCTTTTCCATCCGCACGAGCTTGGCCGGCCGTGTGTTTTTGCCCGGAAATAAGGGTCTGCATACAAAAGCCGACCTGTGGCAGGTCGGCCCGCACATGAATACTGTTAAAACACCGAAAATGGCAGAAGAAATTACACAAACCTTACTTGACCAGATAGAAACGTTCGTTTCCTTTTGCCGAATAGCAAATTCAAACAAGTCGGATGACGCTGATTCCGGAGAGGTCGCAAAGGAATTGCTGCCTCCTCCCGTCAAATCCGCCGGCTCATTCGAATATGTGGCCTCGAAAAACAGCAGGGTCTTTCACAGGAAAACATGCTCGTTCGCACAGACAATAAAGGAACAAAACCTCGCCCGCTACCAAACACGCCAGCAGGCTATAAAGGACGGCAAAAGACCGTGCAAGGTATGCAAACCGTGAACCAGTGAACCTTTTAGCCCCGACAGAGTAGACTTAAGTAATTGTTCGAAGTCAGCTTATGTATTCATACTTTAGAATTGGTTGAAGTTTATGCGATTACAGCTCATAGCCTGTAAAGTATTGCAAAGGGAAGTCTATTTGTGTGCGGCAGGCTCAAAAAATACAATCGACGTGGTTTTTATGGAGCAGGGTTTGCATAATGAGCCGGACCGACTGCGGGAACAGGTGGGCAAAGCTCTCCAGCGCACCGAGGATAAAAAGGGTCGGCCTTATGATGCAACATTGCTTGGGTACGGCCTTTGCAGCAACGGGATTGTCGGACTTTCCGCAAAAATCCCCGTCGTTGTTCCGCGTGCACACGATTGCATCACTATTTTGCTTGGCTCCAAAGAAAGATATAAACAATACTTCGACACCCATCGCGGCGTCTATTGGTATAGTACAGGCTGGATTGAAACAGGCACCCAGCCCGGAAAGCAACGCTGTGAAAGGCTTTATGCCGATTATTGCAAAAAGTTCGGCGAGGATAACGCACAATACCTCATGGAGGCCGAACAGAACTGGATAAAACAATACCAGTGGGCGATATATGTTGACTGGGGTTTTCCAAATTCAGATGCAGAGAAAATTTTTACAAAAGAATGTGCTGAATTTCTCGGATGGAACTATGACCAGGTTAAAGGAGACCCCTCATTACTAAAAAGACTCATGGATGGTGATTGGGGCAACGAGGATTTCCTTGTTGTTAAGCCGGGCCGGAAAATATGCGAAAATGTCAATAACCACGGAATCATTAAAACTCAATAGCCAGCGGTTATCCTCATGGAATTTATCACAGTTTTTGTTATCGCGGTGGGGCTTGCGATGGACGCATTTGCGGTTTCAATAGCCAGCGGTACTGCATACACGAAACTAAACGTAAAACATGCTTTCCGCATCGCCGCTTTTTTTGGTGCCTTTCAGGCTGTCATGCCCGTAGTTGGGCACCTCGCAGGCACAACTGTAAAGCCCTATATTGCCCGCTATGACCACTGGCTCGCATTTGCCCTTTTGGCCGGGATTGGCCTGAAAATGATTTACGAGTCTTTCCGTATCAATTCATCCGGCCAAATCCCAGACCCGAGAAATATCGGCATCCTTCTGGTTTTATCTGTCGCAACCAGCATCGATGCGCTCGCTGTGGGCCTGACCCTTTCGCTTTTGGATGTATCGCTTCTTGGTGCCGTCATCGAAATTGGTTTGATTACTTTTTGTTTTTCTTACGCGGGTGTCTATGTGGGAAAATCATTCGGACACCTCTTCGAGTCCAAAATCGAGGTTGCGGGAGGTGTTATTCTTATAGGAATTGGCATCAAAATTCTTTTACAGCACTTGATGAGCTGATTGTGCCTTGTCGATGCTCGCACAGACTACTAAAATGCAAATACTCGTTGTATTAAAAAAATACCTGAAAAACTCCTGCAGGCTTTAATACGGGTAAATCCGATGAATTCTAAAGTATACATCATCAGGGCATCAGCCGAGGAAGGACAAGACGTAATCTCTCAGAAGTCCCGCAGGCTTTTCAGGGAGGCCCGCTTCGACAAATGCTTTAAGGAGCACGACTTTACCGCCTTAAAAGTCCACGTCGGCGAAGGCAAAAATAACACTTACATAAAGGCTCCGTGTTTCAAAGGGCTTATAGACGAACTCAAAGGACTCAAAACAAAACCTTTTATCACGGATACGAGCACTTTATACGTCGAGAGAAGATCCAACGCCGTCGACCACGCAATGCTCGCCCATGAGCACGGCTTCAATCCCGAAGTCCTCGGTATTCCGTTTATTCCCTCCGACGGCCTTCTCGGTACTTCAGAAACTGCTGTTCAGATAGATGCCCCCTTGAACAAGCAGGTTAGCATCGCATCGGAGATTTTGCGATGCCAGTCCATTCTGTCTTTGGCCCATTTTACAGGCCACGTAGCCACCTGCGCCGGCGGAACTCTCAAGACCATCGGCATGGGATGCGCAAGCAGAAAAGGCAAGATGCGGCAGCATTCAGCCTTGAAACCATGGATAACTGATGATTGCACCCTTTGTGGTGAGTGTGCAAAACATTGTCCAACCGACGCAATTACTATCGGCAAAGCAAAAGCCCGCATCGATAAAGATAAGTGCATCGGCTGCGCGGAGTGTGTTGCGGTGTGCAGATTTCACGCGGTAAAATACGACTGGCGACAGGAAAGCTCCGTTCTCCAGCAGCATATCGCCGAGCACGCCCTCGGAGCACTTAAAGACAAAAAGGGCAGGTCGGCTTTCTTCAACTACATAATTTCGCTCACCAAAGACTGCGACTGCTTCAAAACGCCCAACATGCCCAGATTTGCCGAGGATATCGGCATAGCCGCCTCAACAGACCCTGTCGCACTGGATAAAGCGACGATTGACCTGATTGAAGACGCCGGCGGCAAAAGGCTGGAAGAACTTATCCAGAGCGAAAATTTAGACCCCAGCCACCAGATAGAACATGCTGAAGCTATCGGATTAGGCTCCACGAAGTATGAACTCATCAAAGTTTGATGCTTTTTGCGAAATTTTGCAAATTTTTCGTGAAATTGTTAGTTAATTACCAAACTTATTCTTGCGTTTCTGCATATTTCTGCTAAAATGCCGTCATGTCTTTAGGCGAGATTATAAGAGAACGCAGAGAAGAAATGGATTTGACGCTCGACGAAGTAAGCGGTCTTTGCGGTTTCTCGAAACCATATCTGTCGACCATCGAGACGGGCAGAGTTAAAAATCCGCCCGGTGATGAGCTGCTCGTCAGGCTCGAAAAGATTTTAAAGTTCAGGTCCGGGGTTCTGGTACACGTCGCACATATGGAAAGGCTGCCTTCGGATATTCGCCAACGGTATGAAAAAGTGGAAGCTGAGAATGAAAAATGGCGCAGCTTCATAAAAAAACTTATGAAAAGCAAAAGAGGTACCCGTAAATTAAATTCATTGTTGGCAGAACGCAAACTGCAGGTGAACCGCAAGTCAAAAAAGCCTGCTCCGGGAAGGCTTGTGCCTGTAATAAACAGGGTTGCCGCGGGCTATCCCAAAGATTTCAATGACCTGGACTATCCGGTGGGAGTTGCGGACGATTATGTCCGGTGTCCTGATTTGCACGACCCCAATGCTTTTGCCGTGCGCGTGGTAGGCGATTCAATGGAGCCGAAATTCACGGAGGGAGATATTGTTGTATTTTCCCCGGCGGTGGAGGTGCGAAACGGCGACGATTGCTTCGTGCGTTTTGGGGCTGCACATGAGACCTCATTCAAGAGGGTATTCTTCGAGTCGAAAGACAAAGTTAGATTGCAGCCCAGAAATGAAAAATATTCTCCAATAGTTGTTGATGGAAAAAAGCTCACGGGCTTATATCGCGCGGTAAGAAAATATCAAAAGCTCTGATGTAAGCGAAGTGAGTACCGCCTCAATCAGGTGGATGGACAGGTGGGTGTTTTTTTTACACGTCCAGTAACTATGTGCGAACAATATCTTGCGTTATCTTGATTTGCTGAGTTTCTTGCGGAAAGCGCGGTAACCTCAAGGCTAATAAGGTTTCTGGGCGGCTACTGCAACGACGACCGCGTAAACAGCCGACGCACCGGATTGTTTTAGTGTTTTTGCACATTCGTTCAGGGTTGCTCCGGTGGTTTTTATGTCATCGACAAGGCAGATTCGCCGGCCGTTGAATTTATGATGACGCCGGACCGCGAAAGCGCCTGCCACATTTCTGGCACGGGCGGCGGCACTTGCCATCGCCGGCTGGAATTTGGTCCTTCGAATTCTCACAAGGTCTGTATTAACTTCCATATTTCCGTCAGACAGCTCTTTTGCGAGAATATGAGCTTGATTGTAGCCGCGGGCCAGTCTCCGGGTCCAGTGAAGAGGAACGGGCACAAAAAAATCGAACCTTTTACGAAAAAAGCTGCCTTGCAGTGCCGATAGTGACATATCTGCTAACATCTTTCGCAGCTCGGTCTTGCCGTTCTTGAACGAGATAATCATTTTCTGTAAACTCTCGTCGTAGATACCAACCCGGGCGATGCCGTCAAAGATCGGTTGTGTCCCCTGACATTTTGGACATACGCCCCCCACGATGCCGAAGCTGCTCGCATTTTTTCCACAGCGTTGACAGTAATCACCGCCCATGCAGAACATAAGGCTCTGCCAGCATTGCCGGCATAGTCCGGCATCATTTTCACCAATTTGGCTGCCGCAATTCACACAGGTAGCCGGCCACAAAAGCTGATTTAACGCTGCCCCCAGAAATGTGCCTATATGCCTTTTTATCATTGTCCAGGATTATTGGTTACGGATGTCCGCCTTTGCTGACAGGATTTTGTAAAAATCGTTTGAACGCCGTTATTTTAAGTCGTATGCGTGATTATTTCTCGACAAAAAACCCAGCTTGTCATTCGCCTTCTTGTTGAATCCTTCGATAGACTCCACCACCGACTCCGACGAATTAACGAACCGCGCCCTCTCCGAAGTCGCATGACCGTCCGCCCAGCAAACATTCGTCATCTTCAAATGCCGGTAGCTTTGAGCCCCCGCCGCCCGCCGTCCGATATTCGTGTCACCCGCCCAGCTCCACGGCGAACGCATGAACTTGTTCGCGCCGCCGTTGTATCCCCCGTCCCCGAAAAGCGCACACTCGCCCGGCCGGCCAACCATCGTCGCCTTCACCGGCATCACTATCTCGATATCCACGCTCACCCCCTCAAATATCTCCACCTGGCAAACCTCCACGCGCCCCACATACTCCGCACTTACCTCCTCGCCAGCGCCGTGACCAATATAACTCGTGTTGTAATTATATCCCGAATATGGCGTATCCGAAGAATTCGCAGGCCCCTCCAGAGACGGGCACTGGTGAACCTCCTCAACCGTACCACCGTCCCACAAAATCCCCGCAGTCACTTCCTTGCCTCCCCCGACCCTGTCCTGCTCAACGCTGAAATCCCAGCAATGCCCCACCTTCCGCTCCGCCGTCGCCGTCGTATATTGAGCTATCGGATAAAATCCGTCATAATTATGCGTGTAAGCCTGCGCCGCCACTCCCATCTGACGCAAATTGTTCATGCAATAAATACGCTTACCTTCGCCCCGCACCTTGTGCAGAGCAGGCAGCAGTATCGAAACCAATAACCCGGTTATCCCGATTACCACCAGCACTTCCAGCAGCGTAAATGCCTTCTTTCCCGTCATGCAGAAATCCTCAATGCTCGCTCACATTCATTCGCACTCGTACGTGCACTCAAGCCAGTTTTCGGCAACAACAGCGAAGTCGGCCAAGTTTACTATGCAGTCGCGGTTGATGTCTCCTTTGGGGTATGGATGTTTATAATCACCGCAGCCGCCTGAAACGTCGGCAAATGCGTCGATCTCGCCTGCATCTTCGGCACCGGGCAGGTACTGAACTTTAATGTACTGTATCCACTTGTGATGAGTGTTCGGGTCGTATGCAAGGGCTGAATAGTCTTCTTCTGCGAGGTATTTCAGGTCAAATCCCGTACCGCCCGCGCTGCCCTGGTAAAGTGCAATTGCATCGGCAGCGGATAGTCCGTCAAAGTCCGCAAGAGTTAGATTAGGCTCGACAGGCCTGAGCCAGTTCTGTTCCTCGCCCCATTGCTTTGTGTTGCTGTCCCATGCGAATGCATTTGTTGGAAAAAGGCTGTCCGCATAAGGACCGTCATGAAACGTATACCAGGGGCCGTCGGGATACTGAGCTACGCTCACAAGGACAGGCTCGTTTAATACCGTCGCCGGGTTAGTAAGAATAAACTCATCCATATCCTCGCCCGGCAGCACGTTCGCATCTGTCTCTCCACCGAAAAAACTGTTACCGAACACGATAAAATCTATCCCGTAAGGATTCCCCGGATCGTCCCCCACACGGTGGTCGAACTTCACCACTATCTCCGCACTTTCATTAATATCGTTAATATCGTTTGTTCCTATTGTACAGATTAAGCGCTGTCCGTTCGGGTCGACAAAGTGTGCCGGAAAAACCAGCGAGCACGCCACAACGTCATCCGAGCCGTAGAAATCATAAACCCATCTCGTGGGTTTTCCCAAAACCGAATTAGGGTCATCATACAAGCTGGTGCCGAATGGTCCTTTGTAACTGACAACTTCGCTGGCAAAGTCGCTCCCGCAAGCCATTGAGGCGCAAATTATCACACCAACCAAAAAGCCCGACACTGTCGTTTTATTCCTTTCCATGCCTGTTTTCCTTCTATTACTCGCATCCACATAAATGGGTGAAGCCTGAATCTCGGCCCCACCCATTCGTTGAGGTGATGTTTGTTCATATTTATCTGTTTAGGGAATTGCCCCTTCGAATCATAATAAGACCACCAAAGGCAAACAGGCAGATAGTCAGAGGCTCCGGAACCGGAACAGTTATGGTATCAAGCGTCCAGTTAGTAAAATCCATATTCATTCCCTCGATGCTCTCATCATGCAGAACTTCGCCCGTCAAACCGCCGCCGTTCAGACTCCACGTCTTGCCCCCGTCCGTGGATTCACCGCAGGCCCACCAGCCGGTGTAATTCTCAGAGGTGTGGTCGTCCGTATCTATTAACGGGTCATAGTAATACGCGTCGTTTAAAAATGCACCTCCGTATCCGGTAACAATATCCAGCGGTCCCGCGGCATCAATCGCCGTCAGTGCATCTGAAAGATATTCGGTTCCGGACCAGCGATATCCCCATGCGTGGGATTCTGTAATATAAGGTCCGTTTGTCTGATTCCAGTCAATGACTATCACCGTTTCATTGCTGCCTGCACCCGCCCAGTAATCGATTTCAATGCAGCTACCCGCGAAGTTGTAACATGTAGCTTTGCACATTCCAAAAATTCCTAACACAAACAAACAGAAAACGCTCATCATTCTCCTCGTAAACATTGTTCTCTCTCCTTTTCAAAATATCGTTTGTTTTCGTTTTCATCACTATCCCCCGAAGCCATATCCTGCTGCGTGTTCGTCTTTGGCACCTCCTTTCCATCATCCAAGAACGTTAAAAATAACAAATAAAAAAGCCGCCGTTCCCGCGTAGAGAACGGCGGCCTTAATGGGCATTGTGCTCAGAAGCTGCGTTTTACGCTATGTTATCCGGCTTAATTGCTTTCTTTGAGCAGAGAACTTGCAGGCAGCCCTGATATTGCCATCATGTCCCAACACGCGAGAACATATTTGGAATTAGCTGACAGCAGGCAGGTTTTCTGACTTGCGTCTTACCTCAGGAACCCTTCCCATTCCACACACCTTCAAAAATGACGATTGTTATGAAACAGTGGGACAAACATCCTTCGGATTTCCGAACTGATTCGGATCAGACGCTCACAGCGGCGCGTCCGTCGCGGATTTTAACCGCGTTCCCCGTTTGACTATCTCCGGGGTAATAACCCGGAGACCTGCAATCGGCCACAGTTTTTCAAAGAACACTTCAGGATTTTATCGCTCGTGGTGAAAACGTCAATAAAAAATCAAAAAATTTTTATCGGTTCAGCCAGATAATAATCCCGACGAGCACGAGTATTACAAAAAGAGAAATCCCCAGCGACGCAATTAAAAGCCAGGTAAATCGTTTGCTC
>CAZGGE010000092.1:11240-12089 GCA_964524285.1 uncultured Pirellulales bacterium | reverse complement strand
CTTGTACTTTTCGCCAGCTGCCCAAAGGCTCAGTAAACATGAAAACATTAGCTACTCCACAACGCTTATATTCGGCATCATACCTTTGAGGATGGCCAGGCTTTGCAAGTATAGGCCTGTGAATATTTGCTACCAGTTGTTTACTTGTCTCATCCATACATACTACCGGGCGAGTTGGATCATAAGGCCTTATATACACGTCAAGAACATCTTCCATGCCTGCCACAAATTCACCGCTATGCTCTGGAGGAATACACCAACATTGACGCAGATGCGGTTTTAGCACATTTTTTTTATTGCCTGACGCACAGTTTCATGCGAGATACTCTCAACAATCTCTAACTCAACCAGTTTGTCTGCCAGTAACCGCAAATTCCATTGTTTTGTTCCTTCCGGAGGCTGGCCACAACGCAAGGCAATCAGATGAGCTTCAACCTTGCCGTCAATGATGCGTTTGCGAGAAGGACGATCCTGTTTTTTGCGTTCCAAAGCCGCTTTTAATCCATCCTCGACAAATCTCTTGCGAATACCATGGATGGTATTGATATGAAAGCCAAAGGCTTCGGAAATCTGTTTGTCTGTCCAGGCCGGTCCAGCTTTGGATTCGTCTGCTTGAAGCAAAACCCTGGCATGTGTGATTTTTCGAGCAGCAGCCTTGCCCTTCGATGCCAATTCGCTCAGTTCTTTCCGTTCTTCACTTTTCAATTCTACAATATACTTATCCATAGCCGATTCTCCTTAATCGATTTCATTGTGTCATCTTACTATGGAGATATCGGCATATGCGAACTAGCTATATAAACATTATTGACAAAATATTAGTCAGATTTCTCAGTCGAAGAATCTCTT
>CAZGGE010000092.1:10847-11230 GCA_964524285.1 uncultured Pirellulales bacterium | reverse complement strand
CTTTGGGAGGAGTATCGATGTCCGCTTGAGTTCCTTCAAGCGGACTCAAGATAAAACGCCTGAATGCATTCCGAACTCAGAAGGTAAGCCCGTGCGGCCGATGGAAGTCCTTTGGGGCGAGAGTAGTTCATCGCCAGGATTTCATGAAGTCCGGGTGCTATAGTGCCCGGCCTTCACTTTTGCGCAAAGAAAAATATGTTGGTGTTTCCAGTCACCGTTGGCATTGTATTACTGCTATCTGCCCTGCCTGAATTATTCTGTTCAGTGCGTTTATTTGCCGTTATTTTATCTTTGTTATGATAGTCTATTTCCACGGGCAAAAAGCTTGACAATGTTGCTGTAAAGGGGTTAGCATTAGCATTTTGATGGGCAGGTAGCTCAGT
>CAZGGE010000092.1:9304-10837 GCA_964524285.1 uncultured Pirellulales bacterium | reverse complement strand
GGTTCAAGTCCGCCCCTGCCCATTTTTGTTAAGTTTTTGGCTTTTAAGCGGTTATGCTTAAAAGCCTTTTTTGTTTTGTGCTCAAAATAAGCCATTTTTACCCCGAGTTCGTCAAAAGTTCGTCAATTTTGCCATAGTTTTTCCTTAAACTCAATCACATTTCAAAATTAAATCCTTGTTTTTACATTAATAATGAGGGTTTGTTAGTTAAAAAGAGTAATGACACATTGTACTTAGTCCGATGTGTCAGTTCTTATAGATATGCGTATTTTGACACTTCGAACAAGAAATTTCCAATCTTGAGTTTTGCCGGAATTTGCGACAGAATTTCCTTGAAATTTGAGGCTTTTTCGAGTATAATGCTACCAAAAATAGGTGAGTGTATTCAACATATAATAAATCAAATGAAAACCAGCCTTTTTCCAACAGAAATCTCATATTCGAAATATCAGCCGAAACCAGCTTCACATTTTACCCCTGAGACAATTGTACTGACAAAAGGCAGTTGTCAAACCACGCAGCAGCGTGGTTTCGTGCAGGCAATTTGTGATCTATATCCTCGGGCCCGGGTTATTAAAAGATTTGATATTCCTCACAACCGCTTTGAACTTGGTGGTTCGGACCCTCTGGAACTGCATTACAAAGGCAAAAATACATTGTTATTTGGAGTACATAAAAGTGCACTTAGGTTCAGCGATGAAGGTGGCAACACCTGCCCAAATTACTGGCATTTTTCGCCCTATGGCTTTTGCCCTTATGACTGCCAATACTGCTATCTTGCGGGTACGCCCGGCGTGAAATTTTCGCCCACAGTAAAAATATTTGTGAATATCGACGAAATTCTCGATCAAATTGCCGGTGCTGCCTCTAACTTATCTGAACCGACTGCCTTTTATTTGGGCAAACTCCAGGATGGTTTGGCACTTGACCCACTTACTGGCTATTGCCGCACCTTGATTGCCTTTTTTGCCCAACAAAAATATGGCAGATTAACTCTATTAACGAAAAGTGCCGAGGTGCATAACCTGCTTGACTTTGACCATCAAGGCCACACCATCCTTTCGTGGAGTTTAAATCCCCCTGAAATTTGTGATGTTTTTGAATCAAATGTAGCATCGCCTAATGAAAGAATCGCTGCGATGCGAAAATGTTCCGACGTTGGCTATCCATTGCGTGCTGTTGTAATGCCGATTATTCCTATTAAAGGATGGCAGAATATATACACCAGCTTTTTGGAGAATCTCCTGAGATCAGTGTCGCTTGAACGTATTACATTGGGACAGATTTGCAGCTATTCCGGGGCTTTACAACTGACCGAACGAAAATTAGGCAAAGATAATCCTATTTCAAAGATGCTCGACAAAAGCAAATCCAAAGATGGCCGAATTCGCTTTCCTATAAAGGCAAGGGTAGAAGTCTATCGATACCTAATTGGTAAAATAAAAAAATTACAACCCAAACTGCAAATTGGTTTATGTATGGAAGAAACTGACGCCTTCAAAGCATTAGGCATGGAAAACTCCATCGGATGTT
>CAZGGE010000092.1:0-9294 GCA_964524285.1 uncultured Pirellulales bacterium | reverse complement strand
ATAGTCTACAATCAAACCATCTCTCCAGCATTTTTATATTTAATCAACAATAAGAAGGAGGCTGTGATGACAAGTGCTTTACTGAAATGCGAATCGGTTGTTCCGCCTTTACTTGAGAAGCAAATTTCCCCGCCGTATAGAATCGTTGCACGTCATCTGGATTATCTTCAAAAGTGGCGGGAGTATTTGTTATGTGTGTGGGTCAACGATTTAGATAAGAAGGCAGGTAGAGTCTGTGTCCAACAATCAGTTGATGAGCTTATTTCTACAATTCTGCTCATAGATTTCGTTGGGCAGTCATATCCTATGGCAATTCCCACACTTGAGGAAATTCTAAAAATTGTGCATAAACCAACTGCTTTCGGTCTTTGTGAGGCTGTTTACAATCGAGTGTCTTGTAAAGTGCTCAAAGCGGTCTTTAATCCAGATTGTTTAAGCCGTCCGATGATAGAGCCACCAAAAAACGTTGAGTTATCATCTCTAACTAACATCTCTGAAGCTGTTGGAGCCCTGTATGGTTCTCGAATGCCAATTACACTTTTGGGTGATTTTTATCAATTATGCTTAGATCTTCCGGTTGTAGACAAAAGAATTCGCAAAAAAGGTTCAAACCGTCGTAACAAAGGTGTATATTACACTCCTGCCGCTTTAGTAGATTACCTTGTGTGCCATACCCTTAAGAAGGCTTTTCATAAATTAGAACCTGAGCAGATTCAACGCTTGCGAATTCTCGATCCTTCCTGCGGTTGCGGAGCATTTTTAATAGCATCTATTCGTTTCATACTGGAATGGTTCAAAGACCAGTACAACAACGACAAGAAATCGCCATATCTCTCACCACAGGAAAGCTTTGAACTTCTTGAATCTATGATTTATGGCACAGACATAGATAAACGGGCAATTCACTGGACACGCAGGTTACTTCTGCTGACAGCTTGGGATTTTTATATTAACAACGGCATAAGTAAAAATGACATTCGAAACATTAGGACGCCAACCCTTGAAGAGAATATTGTTTGCATGGATTTTCTTGAAGGACAATCTTTAAAAAATAAATCTTTCCATGTGATTATTGGCGGGCCGCCTTTTGTCCGGGTACAGGAACTTTATAAGTCAGATCCCGCAAAGGTAGACAATTATAAGTGTAACTTTAGAACGGCAAAAAACGGCCAGTTTGACTTATATATGCTTTTCATTGAAAAAGCAATTGAGCTATTAGCTGATCAAGGCTATTTAAGTATGAGCATATCTAACACATTTCTGCGTTCCGAAAGTGGCCGTACACTTCGTAAATTAATTGCAGAAAAGTGTGCTGTCAACGAAGTTGTTGAATTTGAGGACAGTAAATTGTATCCAAATGCCCTGGTTCAGGTTGCTGCAATTACGCTCCAGAAAACGGCTGAGAAAAATGCTACACAGCATTTTTTTGTTAAAGGAAAAGGAGGTCTACGCAGAAAATTAAGCAGAATTGATAAACAAGGTGACAATGCGTTTTTGCAAACTCGAAATCTACCTGCTACAGCATGTGCTACAGAAAATTGGAGTTTGAGGTCTGAGAGCGAAACAAACTTGTTATATAAAATTGAGTCAGCAGGTATCCCTCTTGGCAAATTAGCAATCCGCATTTGCTTTGGGGCAGCTACAGGAGCAGACAAAGTATTTCTGTTAAAAAACACTGAGGATTTGGATTCAAAATCCATATTGGCTGAGAGCCGTTTTCTTGATGACGTGTTTGTATTTGAATCTTCGATTTTAAGACCGATATTGCGTGGCCGCCATATCAGTGGATACACCACTCCGGAACCCGAAACGCTGTGCATATTTCCTTATGATAAAACCGGTAACTTAATCGCCGAAAACATATTACAAACAGAATTTCCTCGTACATATAGATACCTGAAATCTTGTCAGTCTTGCCTTGGTTCAAGAAAACTTAAAGATGGCCAATCATGGTATGCGTTTAGAAATGAAAATGTCTCGCAGTTCATACAAAGTCCAAAGATTGTCGCAAGTGTGGTAAATTCCGGCGGTGGTTTTGCCTTAGATCAGCATCAACATCTTTTCTGCAATAATAGTGTCATTCTCATATATCCGGATGAGAATGTTATTAACCCACACTTTTTGCTTGCTGTTCTCAACAGCAAAGTGTTCAAGTTTTGGGCCCAACATCGAATGCCAACCTTAGGTTAAGGCTGGCACTCTTATCGAGTCAGTATACTTCGCAAATTTCCTATTCCTATTCCACGATGCGGACAAGATAATCAGCTATTTGAAGAGGTGGCTAATCTTGTCGCCAAACTGTTAAATGGAAAGCTCAACCGAACAAATCGTGCCAATGTTCTATCTTTGATCGATGACAAAGTTTGCAAACTCTACGGCATTTCTCAAAGTGAATTATTTCAATACCACTAAATTTTTGATGATATTTTACATTGAACAGTTCGTCAAAAAGTTCGTCAGTGAGCAGTGGATACTGGGTAGTTTATAACTGTCGGTTTACTGTCGAGTCACTTTAATGCCTTATTTTTAGGCTAAAAAACGCACATAAACCTTTTGATTGCAGGGGCTTACAGTACGGTGTTCGGACTGAAAATCCGTGTGTCGGCGGTTCAAATCCGCCCCTGCCCATTTTTTCTTTGTCCCTCACAAAGGGGTGACTGCGGAATTTTGAATGAATAAGCTCAGGATTACTTCCATCGCACACCCCACCAAACCAAATCGAAGCCAAGCCGGACAGTGCCGCAGGTACGAACTGGAATAAGCTCAAAAAACGACGTCGCAGTGGTCTTTATGAAATAATCCCTGATATAACAGTAGCGTGTTGTGGGTAAAGCGATTTGCTGGTAAGATTCGGAAACGTTTTTATATTCATCCAAAAGACGGAGAACGATAAAATGAGTTGGAGAGTGTTTTTTTTCGTTTTATTAACATCACATTTGCCGGCATGTGGTGTTGTTCGAGCAGCGTTATCAGAAGAAGAGGGATGTTCAGAAAAACAAGCGGTTGAGTGGGTGAATCCCTTTATTGGCACGTGTGGAGACCACGGGCAACTTCATCCGAGTGCCATGTGGCCTTTTGGTCTGGTTAAGCTTGGGCCGGAGACGAGCGGTAAGGGGCAGAGCGGTTATCAATACGAAGCAAAATATATATATGGTTTTTCGCACGTTCGAGTGGACGGCTCGGGATGTGAGGGTGCCGGCGGGAATATACTCATTAAGCCGATGAAAACCGGATTTACGAATATTCGTGAACAATATCGGGAAAGCTATGATAAAAATTCCGAGAGGGCCAGTCCGGGTTATTACAGGGTCGAGCTTTCTTGCGGTATCGAATGCGAAATGACGGTGTCCGAGCGTGTGGGTTTACACAAGTATAATTTTGGAAGTTGTGATAATTCCTACATACTTGTTGACCTTTCTCACTCTCATGCCGGGATGCTTGATGCGAAGCTGCGAGTGGAATCGGCGGATGAAGTCTGTGGCATGGTAAAGTCGCGGAACGTCGGCTGGCATCGCGGTGGTGACCAGCATTTCAAGTTGTACTTTTCGATTAAGTTCAGTGAACACTTCGAAAAGTTTATCACGTGGAAGGATGAGGATTCAGGTAGCGGTGTCGCCTTGCGTGAAGGTAAGAAAATTGGAGGCTGGTTTGAATTTTCGGGCGGAGAAAATAAGGTTATTCTTGCGAAGGTTGGTATTTCTCCTGTAAGTGTTGAACAAGCGAAGGAGGAACGGAGGAAGGAAGTGTCCGGATGGGACTTTGAAGCTTTAAGGTATCTGGCGAGACAAAGTTGGCAGGAAAAGTTAAGTAAAGTAGAGGTAAACAGCAAACGGGACGATTTGAAGACCCTTTTTTACACGTTGCTGTATCGTTCATATGCGATGCCAGTAAATGTAACTTCTTCGAGCGGCGAATACCGTCCCGCGCAGAATGAGTGTGAATTGCGGCATACTTCCAGTATTGCAGAAGATTTTGTTTATTACAGCGGCTGGGATATATGGGGAGATTTTCGTCACCGTTATATGCTTTTGTCGATTACCGAGCCGAGGGTTATGAAGAATATGGCTCGTTCTCTTGTTGAGTACTACAGGGAGCGTGGTGGGGTAATGCGAGATGATTATTCTTTTCGGGCGGAAGGTTACTGGCCCTGTCCTACGACGAGGCAGGAATTTGCGGGTGTTGTGATTCTGGATGCTTTGCAAAAGGGGCTGATTGAATTGAGTAAAAAAGAGCTGGAAATTGCATATTCAGGGATAAAGGAGGATTTTGAAATATACAGGGAGGGCACATTTGCGGACCAGCTTGAGAAGGTTTTTAATGCATATCTTGCAATGAAGATGGCGTGGATAGTTGGGGACGCGGACGAATACAAGAAGTATCGTCGCAAGGCATTGTCTTACAGGCAATTATGGAATCCGGACCAGCGAGATAGTGAATATATTGCACGTGGTTTTTTTACACCCGAAGGAAAAAATGTCAAGGACGTTCTGTCAATCGACAAGCATGCATACGAGGGGAATCTGTGGCATTATCGCTGGTTTGTTCCGCACGATATGGAGGGATTGATTAAGCTGCGAGGAAGCCGGGAGGCTTTTGCAAATGATTTGGAGTATTTTTTCGACAATAACATTTACATGCACCTGAATCAGCCTGACATACAGGCTCCATTTCTTTTTAATTATGCAGGCAAACCCTGGCTTAGCCAAAAATGGAGCCGGAAATATACGACGAAAACGACATTGCACCGTTTTCACAATCATGGTTTTTTCGAGGAGCCGGTGATAAGGCCAGCTTATGTTGCTCAACCTCGCGGATACCTGCCGACAATGGACGACGACCAGGGATCGATGGCTTCGTGGTTTGTATTGAGTGCGATGGGGCTGTTTCCAGGTACGCCGGGCGATACATACTATCTAATAGGCTCACCAATTTTCCCGGAATTGAAAATAAACTTAACTTCAGAGAAAACATTTGTAATTAAAGCTAACAACGTATCGGAAAGTAACTTCTATATCCACTCAGCCAGATTGAACGGAAAATCATTAAAAAGAGCATTGGTCGAATACGACACTATTAAAAATGGTGGGATTCTTGAATTTGAGATGTCATCCGAGCCTAACAAGTTCTGGGCGTCACAACCAGAGTATGCGCCGCCTTCAATGAGCGATTTGGACAGAAAGCCTGCAAAGTGATATATTTCAGGGTTTACTTAAAGAATTGCGGGCAAGATTTATGATTGTCAATTTTGGCAAGAGTTAAAATGGGTTATTTAGAGGTGTAATAATGGTAATTAACAAGGAAAAGCTGCGTCGTGCGGTATTGTGGGAAGCGGACGAAAACAAGAAGGTTCGATGCAACTTGTGTAATCACCGATGTGTCATAGCGGAGGGAAAGGTTGGACGTTGTTTTGTGCGAAAGAATATCGATGGTGAGTTATATTCGCTGAATTATAATCATTTGTGTGCGGCGAATTCGGACCCTATAGAGAAAAAGCCTTTATTTCATTTCCAGCCGGGCACTCGGAGTTTCTCTATTGCTTGCGTGGGTTGCAATTTCCGTTGCGATTTTTGTCAGAACTGGCAGATAAGTCAGGCAAGGATTGAAGAACTGGAGAGTGCTGAGCGAGAAACCAATGCGGAGGAAATTGTTGACGCTGCGTTTCAAGGTGGATGTAAAAGTATTGCGTATACCTATACTGAGCCGACGATTTTTATGGAGTTATGTTCGGACTGTGGGCGTTTGGCGAAGGAGAAAGGTCTTGCAAACGTATTTGTGAGTAACGGGTACATGACGCACGAGGCGATAGATTTTGCGAAGGAATGGCTGGACGGGATAAATATAGATTTGAAGGCGTTTACCGAGGAATATTACCAAAATTTTTGTAAGGCAAGTGTTGGTCCGGTGCTTGAAACGATAAAACATATCGCCAAAAAGACAAGTATATGGTTAGAGCTTACCACACTGGTGGTTCCGGGTCACAATGATTCGGAAGAAGAGCTCCGTAAAATAGCAGATTTTGTAGTGAGTGAAGCGGGGCCGACAGTTCCGTGGCACATAAGCCGATTTTATCCTCAATACAAGTACACGGATTCGTATCCTACGCCGGTTGAGACTCTGGAGCGAGCGCTGGAGATTGGCAAAAATGCCGGACTGTATTATGTTTATGTCGGCAATATGCCCGGGGCTGACGCAGAAAGTACATACTGCAATAATTGCGGCAAAATGCTGATAAAGCGTGTTGGTTACCGGATAATGGATAACAGAGTCCAAAACGGCAAGTGTCCAGATTGTGGTGCGGCAGTTAAGGGATATGAGCTGGGATGAAAATAGTTGCGGATTCAAATATACCTTATGTGCGGCAGTGTTTTTCCTGTATGGGTGAGGTTGAAGCACTTGCCGGTGATGCTATAACGGGTGAGAGTATCAGTGGTGCAGATATATTGCTTATTCGCAGCGTTACGAAGGTAAACGAGGAGTTGCTGAAAGGCAGCGGGGTAAGATTTGTGGGGACGGCGACGATAGGATTCGAGCATGTGGACAGAGAATACCTTGAAAGGCAGGGCATAGGATTTGCATCTGCGCCGGGGTCGAATGCAAATTCTGTCGCGGAGTATGTAGTTGCAGGTCTTTTGCTTCTTGGAGAAAGGCACAATGTAAAACTGGAGGGCAGCTCTATAGGAATTATTGGCGTTGGCAACGTGGGCAGCAGGGTAGAGCAAAAATCACGTGAGCTTGGTATGGAAGTTTTGCTGAATGATCCACCGCTGGAGCGTAAAACGGGGGACAAGAAGTATTTGCCGCTTAAGGAAGTTCTGAGGTGCGATTTTGTTACGATTCATACACCATTGACGTTTGCGGGGCAGGACAAGACTTATCATCTTGCTGACGAGGAATTTTTCGGACTGCTTAAGAAGAATTGTTTTTTTATTAATACATCGCGTGGTGCGGTTGTGGATAGCCCGGCACTGAAATCAGTGGTGACAGCCGGCAAGCTCGGTGGAGTTATACTTGACGTGTGGGAAAATGAGCCGGAGATTGATACGGAGCTTCTAAAAATTGTGGATGTTGGAACTCCGCATATTGCAGGGTATTCGCTTGACGGGAAAGTGCGCGGGATGGTTATGCTTTATGATGCGGTTTGCGATTATTTCGGTCTTGAGAAACGATTTTATGAGGCTGATTTTCTGCCTGCGGTGGAAAATTCAAAGATAACGGTGGATTGTGCCGGCTTAGATGAGCAGCCGGCTTTGCGGGACGCGGTTTTTCAGGGTTATAATATCAAATGGGACGACGAAATGCTGCGGGCGATAGCGGAGATGAAGGCGGAGGAACGAGGCAATTATTTCAGGCGTCTTCGTAAGGAATATCCTGTGCGAAGGGAGTTCGGCAATATGGAAGTATTGTGTCGAGATTGTCCGGTAGAAGTTGCCGAGAAGCTGGGGGGGATTGGATTCAAGGTGCAAAGTGGGAAGTGAAATGTATAAAGGTATGCTGGAATTTCGCGGAGGAAGTATTGATTTTTCTCGCGGTTGTGTGGTTATGGGGGTGTTGAATGTTACGCCTGATTCTTTCAGCGATGGTGGCGATTATTTCGACGTAGGTCATGCGGTTGAGCGAGGGGTTGAGATGGCAGGTGAAGGCTCGGCGATAATTGATGTCGGAGGGGAATCGAGCCGGCCCGGTGCCGAGGCAACAGCAACCAAGGAACAGATACGGCGTGTGGTGCCGGTGATAAAGGGATTGCGGGATAAAGTAGAAATTCAAATAAGTATAGATGCTCGCGATGTTGAAGTGGCGCGGGCAGCCTTAGATGCCGGGGCGGGAATTATAAATGACATTACGGCACTGGCTGATGAAAAGATGGGGCGGCTGGCCGCGGAGCGTGGAGCGGCGGTAGTGCTGATGCATATGCAGGGTACGCCTGCAACGATGCAGGTTGAGCCGAGATATAAAGATGTGGTTGGTGAAGTGCTGCAATTTCTGCTGGAGCGGGCGCGGAAGGCGGAGAATTACGGGATTGAGCGGGAACGAATTTTTATTGACCCGGGGATTGGTTTCGGCAAGACGGTTGAGCATAATCTGGAGCTTCTTAAACATATTGACAGGTTTGTCTCAACAGGATACCGTGTGCTGGTGGGGACGAGCCGGAAGGGATTTATCGGCAAAATTACGGGGAGGGAAAAGGCAAAAGAGCGGGTTTTCGGGACGGCGGCGACGGTTGCGATGTGTGCGGCGACAGGTGTCTCGGTGGTGAGGGCACACGATGTGGGTGCGATGGTAGACGTCCTACGAATAGTACGTGCAGTCAAGGACGCATAAACATGCAAAGCTATTTCCAGGATTCGATATTTCTATTTTATTGCTTTGTGGTATTGTTGGAGTGATTTAACGTGTATTTCTGATTGTTTTCCTGCGGCGATACCTTTTGCCGCGGCGGCGGCGGCTGGGACGGTAGTGATATATGGGACGTTGTATTTTATGGCATTTTTGCGGATGTAGGAATCATCATATTTGCTGAGCTTTCCTGCTGGGGTGTTGATAACGAGATTGATTTCGCCGTTCATTATTGCATCTGCGATGTTTGGTCTTCCTTCGTGCATTTTGAGAATCGGCTGGGCCTGTACTCGTTTTGATTTAAGGAGTGTCTGGGTTCCGGCGGTGGCTTTTATGGTAAAACCGAGCTTGCGGAACCGGCGGGCGACTTTGACGATTTCAGACTTTTTGTCTCTGTCCGAGACGGTAATCAGCACGCACCCGCTGGTCGGCAGAGGGGTCTGAGTAGCCTGCTGTGCTTTGAAGAAGGCAAGGCCCGGTGAATGCGCCATGCCGAGAACTTCGCCGGTCGAGCGCATTTCGGGGCCCAGCAGAGGGTCGACTTCAGGGAACATGTTAAAGGGAAAAACTGCTTCTTTAACACCGAAATGTGGGATTTTCCGGTTTTTGAGATTGAGGTCGCTGATTTTTTTTCCGAGCATGAGCTGTGTGGCGAGCCTTGCCATTGATAATCCGCAAACTTTTGAAACGAGCGGTACGGTTCTCGACGCGCGAGGGTTCGCTTCGAGAACATAGACGGTATCATTTGCGATGGCGTACTGCATATTCATGAGGCCGATGACATTCAGGCGGGTAGCGATTTTGCTGGTATATTCTCGTATGGTGTCGAGGTGTTTTTTGGATATGGTAACAGGAGGAAGCACACAGGCGGAGTCACCGGAGTGGACTCCTGCAAGTTCGATATGCTCCATGACAGCGGGCACGAAAGCATCGGTACCATCAGCGATAGCATCCGCCTCC
>CAZGGE010000091.1:5817-12189 GCA_964524285.1 uncultured Pirellulales bacterium | reverse complement strand
CTGATGACTGTCTTGCATACATTGAAAAAAAAACGACAGATGTAACGTCAGTTTTCAAGTCTGCTCTGGATAAGCTTGCCGAACAGAGCGATATCGACCCCTATAAAGCCATCTTTAGCTTTGATTCGTCATGAACACCCATTCTCCACCCATAACTGACCGGTTACAAGATGATGCGGATTATTCTTGACAATAGAGCATTGCGTCAATAAAGTAGCTCTTCGTTTCGCTTGAAACTTGGAAGGAGACGGCGAAAACCCGATTGAAATTTCTAATAAGGAGATGTAACATGGCAACAAAGGTTGCAATTAACGGGTTCGGCAGAATCGGAAGAGCGGTAGCAAGAATCATAGCCCAGAGAAAGGGCGAGCTTGACCTTGTGGCGATTAATGATTTATCCGACGCCAAAAGCCTTGCACATTTGTTCAAATACGATTCCATAATGGGGCCGTGGCAGGGTACCATCGAGGCGAAGGAAGACGAGCTGGTCATCAACGGAAAAGGCGTGAAAGTTCTGTCCATGAAAAATCCCGCCGAACTGCCCTGGAAAGACATGGGTGTGGAAGTCGTGCTTGAATCCACAGGGGTTTTCCGCACGAAGGAAGGCCCGAAGGGCGGCTACGGCGACCACCTGAAGGCGGGGGCCAAACATGTGGTTTTGAGTGTGCCCGCCAAAGACGACATCGAGGCCACCATCGTACTCGGCGTCAACAGCGAAAAACTCACCGGTGACGTGCAGTGCGTTTCAAATGCAAGCTGTACGACCAACTGCCTTGCCCCGATTGCAAAGGTTCTTAACGACTCTTTTGGTGTGGAAAACGGGCTGATGACGACCATTCATGCCTACACCAACGACCAGCAAGTTTCGGACCTGATTCATAAGGACCTGCGGCGGGCAAGAGCTGCGGCGATTAATATTATTCCCACCACCACCGGAGCCGCCAAGGCGATAGGAAAAGTAATTCCCGAGCTTGACGGCAAACTCGACGGGTTTGCAGTTCGTGTTCCCGTGCCGGTCGGCAGCATCGTGGATTTGACCGTTAACGTGCAGAAGGATGCAAGTGTTAAGGCGGTAAATGCCGCCATGAAAGAGGCCGCCGACGGGCCGATGAAAGATATACTGCTCTATTGTGATGAGCCTATTGTCAGCAGCGATATTATCAACAATCCGGCGTCGAGCATCTTCGACTCACTCAGCACCATGGTCAAGGGCAGGACCGTGAAGGTGCTTAGCTGGTACGATAATGAATGGGGCTACTCCACCCGAACGGTGGACATAATGGAAAAACTTGCAAAGATGTAAAACGAAATGCCGGCGGGTCTCGGTTTTTGCGCAGGCCCGCTTTTTTCTTTTTCCACAGAAAAGGCAGGTGAAGAAATGGCCAAAAAAACAGTTCGCGATTTGGATTTCACGTCAAAGCGCGTACTAATGCGTTGCGACTTCAATGTTCCTCTTGATGAGAACCGCAACATAACCAGCGACGACCGGATTGTAAAAGCCCTGCCTACGATTAAGCATATTCTGGACGGCGGGGCATCGTTGATCTTAATGAGTCATCTGGGCAGGCCGGGCGGCCAGCGAAAAGAGGAACTTGCACTCGCACCGGTGGCGGAAAGACTGTCCAAGCTGCTGGACAAAAAAGTTACCATTGCCGACGACTGCATAGGCTCCGACGTTGAATCGAAGGCCGAGGCTATGAAGCCCGGCGATTGTATGCTGCTGGAGAATCTGCGATTCCACAAAGAGGAAACTATAAAAGACAAAGCCGCCAAAGAGGACAAACAACTTCGCGAGGCCAAGGATAACTTCGCAAAACAACTTGCGGACCTCGCCGACATTTACGTCAACGATGCGTTCGGTACCACCCATCGCGACAACGCATCCATGTATACTGTGCCTGTTATGATGGAAGGAAAGCCGCGGGTAACAGGTTTTCTTATCGAAAAGGAACTGGAATTTCTTGGCAAGACGGTGAGCAATCCTCACAAGCCTTTTGTGGCCATACTGGGTGGAGCGAAAGTTTCGGACAAGATAGGAGTTGTCGACAATCTTCTTTCGAAAGTGGATTGTATTCTCGTCGGCGGGGCGATGGCATATACCTTTTTCAAGACACAGGGGAAGAAAGTCGGCGACAGTCTGTGCGAAGATGATTTCGTGGAAAAATGCTCGGAATTACTTGAGCAGTCAAAGGAACAGGGCAAGGAGATTATAGTGCCGGTGGATTCGGTTGTTGCCAGGGAAATCAAACCAAACGCGGAACATAAGGTGGTAACTAACGGTATCGAGTCCGGCTGGCAGGGAGTTGATATTGGTCCCGAGACCAGGAAGCTTTTTGCCGACAAACTATCGGGTGCGAAGACGATAGTCTGGAACGGACCCATGGGGGTTTTTGAGGCCCCTCCTTTTGACGAAGGCACGAGAGCCGTTGCCCAGGCCGTTGCCGACGCAACCGCCAAAGGTGCACGAAGCGTCATAGGCGGCGGCGACAGCGCCAGTGCTATCAAAAAACTGAATCTTGAAGATAAGGTTACTCATATTTCCACGGGAGGCGGCGCATCGCTTGAATTTCTCGAAGGCAAAAAATTCAAATGCCTTGAAGTGCTCGACGAAAAGTAAAAACAAGAGAATATCGGCGACCGTAAACCTTTAAGCATAGCCGCTTAAAAGTAACCTGAAATACTCTATACTGAAAGGTGGAGCGGATTTGAGACTGCCGAAAGCGGGAACAATCGAAGTAGCACCGTCAATACTGAGTGCGGATTTTTCCAATCTCGCAAGTGAAATCGCCGAGGTCGAGCAGGCGGGCGTGAAAATAGTTCACCTTGACGTGATGGACGGCCACTTCGTTCCTAACATTACCATAGGACCGCCGGTAGTTGCGAAGCTGCGTAAATGCACGAACCTTACTTTGGATAGTCATCTTATGATAACCGAGCCTGGTCGGTACGCGGAGAGCTTCGTAGAAGCAGGCGTTGACCACATAACGTTTCACATAGAAGTGGTCGAGGAACCCGAAAGGATGATTGAGTCGCTGCACAAGCTCGGCGTTACAGCCGGTATTTGTATAAATCCGGATACGCCTGTGCGGGAAATTGAGCAAGTCGCCGGCCTCTGTGATATGATTCTGGTAATGACGGTGCATCCCGGGTTCGGCGGACAAAAATTCATTCCCGAAGCTGCTGAGAAAATCAGGCAGGTGCGACAGATAGTAGGACCTGCGGTTCGCGTCGAAGTGGACGGCGGAATTGATTCCGGTACCACACCCGCCGTGGTCTCATACGGAGCGGATACCCTTGTAGCGGGAAATGCTGTCTTTTCCAAAAAAGACCGCGTTTCGGCGATAAACGCGATACGTGATGCAGCAGGATGAGCTGGCGTGCAATACCAGGCACGATTTTGATTGAAATCACCACCATTTTTCAATAGTTTGCTTTAATATGGCTGAAAAACCAAAGAAAAGTTGGAACGGCTTTTCTCTCAGGCCTCGCAAAGAGATGCCCGATGGCTTGTGGACAAGATGCCCCCGCTGTGAGCACATGCTTTACAAGATTAACGTGGTCGAGAATCTCAACGTATGCTTTCAGTGCAACTATCATTTCCGGATACCCGCCGAAACAAGAATCGGTTACCTTGCCGACGAGGGTTCCTTCCAGGAAGAGCTTTGCGACCTTCAAAGCTATGACCCTTTGTCTTTTAAGTTCCGCGGCACCAGCTACAAGCAGCGTTTGAAAGCCGACCGCGAAAAAACCGGCGTTAAAGAAGCGATACGCATAGGAAAAGCGTTCATCAAGGGAAGAGGAGTAGTTCTGGCGGTAATGGAGCCTAATTTTCTGATGGGTTCGATGGGTTTTGTTGTTGGCGAGAAGATAGCAGCCGCCGCTGAAAAAGCTACGCGTGAATCTTTGCCGCTGGTAGTGATATCCTGCTCCGGTGGTGCGAGGATGCACGAAGGGGTAGTCTCGCTGGGGCAGATGGCAAAGACGTCGGCGACCCTGGCGAAATATGATGAGGCCGGCGGGCTTTTTATTTCGGTTCTTACCGACCCAACAACCGGAGGAGTTACGGCGAGCTTTGCCATGCTGGGAGATTGCATAATCGCAGAGCCGGGAGCTTTGATAGGCTTTGCCGGACCCCGGACTATCGCCGAAACCATAAAGGTCGAGCTTCCGGAAGGTTTTCAGACATCCGAGTTCATGCTGGAGCACGGATTTGTGGATATGATTGTCCAGCGAAAAGACCTCAGAAGCGAAATCGCAAGAATTATCGACTATTGCCACAAATAGCTTAAATCGGATATAAACAGGACGGTAGTCTTATTTTCATAGAATCCACATGCGCCGCAGAGAAAGAGTTCTACAGGCTTTATCACACCATCGGGTTCCTGTCGTTCCATGGAACATCGAGCTTACCATGCCGCAGCAGGAAAAGGTGGCTGTCCAAGCTGGCATTGGCCGGGATGACTTCGTTGATTTTTCAGGCAGTCATATTGAAAAGGCTGGTTACAATACCGGCTTCTCCATAAAAGACGGCTTGTTTCGTGATGAGTTTGGCGTGGCCTGGGACAGGAGCGGGCCGGACAGGGATATCGGTATCATAAGGGAGTTCTTGATAAAACAACCTTCCTTGGACGGTTATAAATTTCCGGTACCGGACATCGAGCATGTAAGAAATTCTACGCAGAAATTACTGGATAACGGCAGGGGCACATTCAAGCTGGGCAAAATCGGCACGGCATATTTTGAACGTGCGTGGAGTTTGACCGGCATGGAAGAGCTGATGATAAACTTCCATGCAAATCCCGTCTTTGTTGAAGAACTGTTCGACCACATCCTTGAGTTCAACATGCAAATCATAGATGAAGCGTTAAGATATGCCATTGACGGCATATACTTCGGCGATGACTACGGCCAACAGAACGGACTCCTTATGAGTCCCGACACGTGGCGAAGGTTTATCCGAGGCGGGCTGGCAAAAATGTTTGAAAAGATTAAGGATGCAGGCAAAATCGTCGTCCTTCACAGTTGCGGTAATATCTCCGAAATCATGCCGGACATGCTCGATATAGGTTTGGATGTTTACCAGACGGTCCAGCCCGAGGTGTATGACCTCAAAAAGCTCAAGAGGCGTTTCGGCGGAAATCTTGCCTTCTGGGGCGGTATCAGCACTCAGCGGACACTGCCTTTTGTTACGCCGGACCGTCTAAAAAAACTCGTCCGTGAAACTATCGAAATTATGGGCACTGATGGCGGGTATATTGCCGCTCCGACGCACCGCATACCGCGCGATGTCCCCATGGAAAATATTCATGCGCTGATAGAAATATTAAAACACCAGTGAAAATCCTCGCACTTTCGGTTAACATATCCGCAAATTCAGCTTATAGTTCAGGCATGGAGGTTATTTTGCTATGGTAATCTTTGGCGTTATACTGCATGCGATTGGGGGATTTGCGGCCGGCAGCTTTTACATACCCTATAAGAAGGTTACAAAATGGGCGTGGGAAAGCTACTGGCTTGTCGGGGGATTCTTTTCCTGGCTTATTGCTCCGTGGATTGTCGCCTGGCTGGCTGTGCCGAATCTTCTTTCGGTCATTAGACAAACAGAACCGTCGGCGGCATTCTATACTTATCTTTTCGGGCTGCTGTGGGGCGTCGGCGGATTGACCTTCGGACTGTCCATGAGATACCTCGGAATGTCGCTGGGCTATGCAATTGCACTGGGTTTTTGTGCTGTTTTCGGGACCATCATACCACCAATACACGAAGGTACATTCGTGAAATTGTTAACCAGTGCTTCGGGTCTTACTATTCTGGGGGGCGTGGCAGTCTGCGCTTTGGGTATAGCCGTTTGCGGCTGGGCCGGCGTACTTAAAGAAAATGAACTAACCGACGAAAAGAAAAAAGAAACTATAAGGGAATTCAACTTCATAAAAGGCGTCTGGGTGGCGGTATTTGCGGGCGTAATGAGCGCGTGCATGGCTTTCGGAATTGCAGCAGGTGGACCTATTCGTGAACTCGCCGTCGAGAAAGGCACAGCTTCTCTCTGGCAAAATACCCCTGTATTTATCTTTATACTTGCCGGAGGTTTCACTACTAATTTTATCTGGTGCATCCTGCTCAATATCAAAAACTTATCGATTGGTAACTATTTCGATGAGAAGACGCCACTGTTAAAAAATTACTTTTTTTCCGCCGTAGCCGGGACTACCTGGTATTTTCAGTTTATGTTCTACGGAATGGGAATGACGAAAATGGAACCTTACGATTTTTCAAGCTGGAGCATACACATGGCTTTTATTATCGTCTTCAGCAATGTCTGGGGACTATTATTTAGAGAATGGCGTGGCACCAGCCGCCGGGCTCATAAAATCA
>CAZGGE010000091.1:0-5807 GCA_964524285.1 uncultured Pirellulales bacterium | reverse complement strand
CGATACTTTTGTTGTCGACGGTTATCATAGGCATTGGAAATTATCTCGAAGCAAAAACAGGCTGACGTTTCGTTGCAGAAGTTAGAAAAAAGTTCGGGAGATTATTATGAATATAAGAGAAAGATTTCGCGAAGTCATGGACAATTTTGACCCTTCCGTGAGTGCACCGAAATGGGAATTCGGTTACTGGGGTGAAACTGTAGACAACTGGTATGAAGAAGGCCTGCCGAAGAACAATTATCCCCAGCTTCAGAAGGGTGTCACAACGCCCACGTCTTCGTTGTACGTTCCGTGCTGGAATTCCGTGAAAACGGGAAAGCTGCCTGCCGGCATCGCCGTCCTCGGCGGGGGATTGTATCATCCTACGCAGGGATTTGTCCCCGACAACGACGTAAGGGAGACGCTGAAGATGGACAAAGGGCAAATGCTTGTCGACGTAAATCTGCTCTTTCATCCTATGTTCGAGATAAAGATACTCGAGGAAAATGACAGATTTTTCACCTATATCGACATAGACGGAGTTAAGAGGAAGTTTTCGAAGAAAACAGGAGTTTTGCCTACGGCCCTTGACAACGTTATTAAGGACAGGGCTTCCTGGCAAAAACTTAAAGACGAGCGTCTCAGGCTTGACAATATCAAGGGAAGATTCCCCGAGAACTGGGACCAGCTCGTCCGGCAATACAAAAAAGGCGACCACATCGTAACGCTGGGCGGATACCCACACGGTTATTTCGGTACCCTGGCGCATCTGATGGGATACGAACGTCTTTTTTACAACTATCATGACGACCCTGAGCTTATTCACGATATACAGAAGACTTTCACCGAACTCTGGCTTGCAGTTTACTCCGAGGTGCTTTCGCAGATTGAAGTTGACTTGTTCATAATCTGGGAGGATATGTCGGCCGGCTCCGGCTCTATGGTCTCGCCGGAAACTATAAAAGAATATATGGTTCCTTATTACAAACGCCTTACCGCGTTCCTTAAACAGCACGGTATAAATACCATCTTCATCGATACCGACGGCGACTGCTTCGACATTATTCCTCTGTTTATCGAGGCCGGCATTACAGGTATGTATCCCATTGAAGTCAGTTGCGGCATGGACCTGCTGAAAGTGAGAAAAACCTATCCTGAGCTGAGGCTGATGGGCGGCATTCCGAAATCCGAAATACAGTTCGGCAAAAAAAGAATAGATGAAATACTTGAGCCGGTTGGTGAAGTAATTAAAACCGGAGGATATTGTCCCTTCGGCGATCACCTGATACCTCCGTCGGTACACTGGAGCGAATTCAAATACTACCGGGGAAAACTTAACAATATGATTGACACCTGTGGAAGCTAATACAATACGGAACTTTGGTCAGGTTTGTGGATTTATCTTTATCCCCCCTGTAAAAGTTACTTTTTACGCCGGCACTTCCGCAGCCATGGCCTTTTCTCTGGCTGCACGTTTGACAATGGCTGCGAACTTTTGTGCGATTTCCACAGCGGGCCATCTTCGCTCATCACGGTGGGAATTTGATTCATACCATGCCAGCACCAGTGGCATCATTACGGACTCGACGGAGCTGTTTTCGAGTTCGGCGGCCAGCTCTGCCAGGACATCCACCATTCTTACGGGCAGCTCGACCACCGATGCCATACCCCTGCCGCCGCTGCACTTTCGAGTTGAGCCTTGCACAAAATGCTCCCTGCATGCGAGGGGGCGGATGGAATAGACGGTGCATTCGCCTTTATAGAGGAAACTGCATGGTGTGTTTATGTTGGCGTACCAGCTCGACAGGCGGTTCAGATATATGTTCTTGTCGCCGCCGGCCTGCTCTTTTAACCATTCAGGTGGCCTGTTTTTAAGAATTCGTCCGGATGCACGAATCAACGATGCCTCGACCTGTTCCCGCTGCCATTGAGGTAAATTCGAGATGTCGCTGCTTAACTGGAGGGCTTCCGGAACCGACAGAGGAATAATACAACGAGCACAACAGGCCGAGCACCCCTTTTTGCATGGAATGCTGATGCCACGGGTTTTTAATTCGGCAAGTACGACATCAACCACTATCTGTGAAATCTTTCGGGCGGCCGGTATTATATCGGACAATTTTGCTTTTTTATCATCGGCAATAAGTTTCAAACATACAGGCTTATCCAGTATTTCAAACTCAAGCCCGATAACTTTTTTGCTGTTGCTGAATTTATTAACCGACTCTTTTTTTGAGTCCAATATCCTTATAGTATTATGCTCGTTGTTGCTTGTCATTTATCCTGATGCGTCGATTGCAATTCAGTTATAGGGCTGAATTTAACCGGTATTGACTATGATATTTTCAAACAGCAAACATCTTGATAAGGATTGTATCGGTTATAGTATTGACCATCCTTAACAGTTTTAATATGAAAGTATTAGAAAGAAGACATATAGAGCAGAGAATATTACGGTATAATCACGTTATCAATCCTGCGGGCTGAGTGCGTGATAATGTAACTTTCATTTCACCCCCTATGTAAGAGATTTTATTGGAAGTTGAGGAGTTTGTATGCAGGTGGTTATTTATCCTCAGCATTGTCATAGCCGGCTATTCTGCTTTCATAATCGGGCAGGTCCGGTAAACGATTACTCGGCACAGGCTCATACCAGAATGTGGTTGTTGTCCAGTCGTCTTTTCTCTCGAACAGTCTTACGCGTCTTTTATAACCTATCTGTTGTATAGTAATCCTGACGTTTTTTTTCCAGTATACAGGGTCTTCGAGATGCCATCGGTATATAGAATAGAGTTTGTTTGCCGCGCCGCTTGAAATGCCGTTAAGTGAGGTTCCCCCGTATAGATATGTTTTATTCTGAAGACCCCATGATTGTCCGATATAATCTTCGGTTCCTGTCCCCACAATAGTTGGAAACTTTTTATCGCCGTCCAGATACACTTTGAATTCCCCTTCTCCGAACCAGTGGGGGCCGAGTGTTCGGATGCCGAGTACGCACCCGGCGAACCGTCCGATACCGCGTCTTTTGGGAAGGATTTCGAAATCTTCTTTCTGTGTTGTGGGGTTTTCTCTTCGGTAAATTATGTGGAGTCTTCCGAAAGGTTCGGCCAGCTTTTCCCCTGTGGTATAGTCGATATTATAGAAAAGCACGCAGGGTCTGTTGCTTTCGTTTGTGATTGTAATACGGGCGTTTTCGGCAAACGGCATAGGGAGCCAGATATTCATTCCTGCATTGGGATTTACAGAGTGAGCGGCGGACTGGTATGCCTGTTCGCCTGCGAGGCCGTGCGAGAGTCCGAAGAAATTTCCGATTGGTGCCTCGATGGAGGGGTGTTTCTGGTTGTCCCAGTAGGCTCTAATGACCTGTCCGAGCAGTGCCTGCCTTTTGTTGTTTGTTGTCATCCAGATGTGTCGTATAACGCCCGGTCCTTGTATGTCGCATAGGGTAATGGTTCTGTCGGGGTCTATTCTCTTGTTTGGTGCCCCCTTTCGGCCGACGCCAAGCCTGCTTTCAGCTTTTCCGCCCTGGCCTTTTGCCCCGGTTACATTTTCGAAAGAGATGCTGCGTGATTCGACGGGGGTGTCCACGATATACGGAGCATCCATGTGTGAGCTGTAACATGTGATGTTGGCCGATGTCTGGTATTTGGGGCAATGAGTGTCGCAACCTGTTATCAGGGTTGTTGAAGCGATGAGGAGTGCTGATAGAGTAAGGAGGCAGGTGAGATTGTGATAGTGTTTCATTATTCGACCTTTCGTTAGATTTTGATCGAGCATTTATGTTAAGTCAGTATTATACAAACTTTTAAGTTAAATGTAAAGTGAAAAATGGAAAAATTTCTAATCGCAGATTGGGTGGATTGGTGCAGATGAGGCATGATACTCAAGTATCAATCATGGCTGGGCATGGATCTCCGCTTCCAAGGGTTCGAGAAGGACCTTGAGTATCTTTCCTCAATGTACGGCCCGCCCTCTGGGGCAATGATATTCGCCTATGAGGAGCAGGAACCCATCGGTAGCGTGGGCCTCCGAGATCTTGGTGATAGTATCTGCGAGATGAAGCGCATGTTCGTATTGCCTGAGCATCAAGGCAAAGGCAGCGCAAAAGTGAAGGCCGGGCACTATAGCGACCGGCCTTCATAAAATCCTGGCGATGACCTACTCTCACCCCGAAGGACTACCATCGGCCGCACGGGCTTAGCTTTATAAAAGCTTGACAAAATCATCAGCAGTAAGGTCCGCTTGTTTTATGATATGCGATAACGTAGACCTTTTGATAGGGCGATGGGCTGGCACAATTATTTTTAATGTCTTATCCTCTGTGTGTCTTTGCAGGCGAATGTGGCTGCCTCTTTGTCGAACAACAACCCAGCCGTCACGGCGCAGTGCAGTTATCACTTTCTCGTAGTTTAAACTGGGAACTTTCGTCATATCGCAAGTTCCACGATTTCGGCATTCGGCTTAAAATCGGAATCATCCGTCACGGGGTCCAAATACAACTGAATGGCTTCTTTGATATTGTCCAAGGCCTGCTGATGTGTATCGCCTTCACTGATACAACCCGGCAACGAAGGAACAATAACGGTGTAACCGCCTTCATCACTTTTTTCTAATATTACTTTAAGTTTCATCTTTTTGCCTCCAATATCCGCTTAACCGGCGCTACCACGCAGCATTCACAGGAATGCAGTTCTTCACTCCTGCTTAATCCTCTGGTCTATCTTAATATCGTACTCCTTCGGTATGTCCTTGTAAAAGTTTCGCCCCCAGCCAATCACTTTCCCATCTTCAAAAGCGATGGGCGTATAGCGTATATAATCTGCTACATAGGCTGAATGCTCTGTCTGATAAAACCACCATTCTGTTTTCTCGGAAGCTTCCCTTTTATAGGGTTGCCCCATAATCTCTCTTACTTCGGATATGGCCATACCAATTTCTAATCTGTTTAAGTTATCCCGATTTCTTTGGGCCCAGCAAGCCCCATCAAACTTGCACATAGCCTCACAACCGCTCATAAACACAATTAGCATCGGTAAAAAAATTACTGTTTTTTTCATAATTGTTCCTTTTCAATTTTACGGCACTATTCTAACAATTGCCTTTCTTAAGTCAACCAATAGATGCAGGAGAGGCCTGCATATAACAGCTTTGCCACTTGCTGCTTACAACTCCAGTTGACCTCACCCTTCAACAACCCCTCCCAGTCCGTCGAAGAAAAAGGATACTCTCCCGATTAAGCGTTTGATATCCTTCACGTCAATTCTTGTAGGTAGATTCCTCAAAGTACCTGTACCCTTGGTTGTCCGAGTGTATCTAAACTCCTGTCCGGTGGGGTCGTACTTATCAAATACCAAAACAACTTCTTCTACTTCGCTCAGCATTTTTTGTTCTTCTTGCCTTACACAAAAAGGACAAATCAAGGGTTTTAACGCAAAACATAGCTTCTTCAGATTGTGACCCTTCGGGGGCTTGTCTCCCTCATCAAACGTCCCTCTCTTCAACTCTTTTATCCAGCACTTCATCTCCAGCTCTAAATAATGTCTGTAGAGAAATCCTATAGGTCGGAGAAAGGACTCATACCAACTATACTTATCGCCTCTTGACACGAAGTCAACCAGCTCATCTCCTGCCTCTTTAAACGCTATGACATTTGCTCCATCTCCCCCCAAAAATTGGCGCAATAGTACAGTGTGCGGTGTTTTCATTTTGTTCGGTTCTCCTAATACTCAAATACTCAGACTCCAAAACGGGAAAAGGCCGAGTGCTTTCCACACTCCTGAGTTCCGAGTTGTGATGTAAATCTGTTGTAAGTCCTTTATTTTCAAGGG
>CAZGGE010000090.1:0-12229 GCA_964524285.1 uncultured Pirellulales bacterium | reverse complement strand
GAAATACTCGAAGAAGGCTTGTCGCACCTGGCGGAGCTTATCAGCCGACAGTTTGGCACCAGAATCGACAATATCACCGGCGGAGGAGCCGCCGGTGGACTGGCCGCAGGCGCCGCAGCCTTCATGAACGCCCGACTTGTCTCCGGTATAGATGAAGTAATAGAACACAGCGGCCTCGCGAAGTATCTCGAATCCGCCCAATGGGTAATCACCGGCGAAGGACGCTTCGACAACCAGTCATTGAGCGGAAAGGTAATCGAAGGCATAGCGAAGGCCGCCGGCAAATTCAATTGTAAAGTCGGCGTCATTGCAGGCGAGGTCTGTGTATCGCCTGACATATACCGGCCATTAGGAATTACCTCCGCTGTCGGCTGCCGCAAAAAACAAATGACTATTGAACATGCAATGAAATACTGCCGCTCCCTCCTAAAAAACGCCGCTGGCCGCTTTGCTCAAAAATTCCTGAAATAAGCGGAGTTCCTTAAGAACTGCTGTCCTTTTGAACAGCCGCGTCCTTTTTCATTACCTTGGCCTCCTGCGACTGTTTGTACTCGCCCAATTTTTTCGCAAGCTCGTTGTCGCACACGGCAAGTATCTCAACCGCAAGTATCGCGGCGTTTTTGGCACCGGCTTTGCCGACAGACACCGTCGCGACCGGCACCCCCGGAGGCATCTGGACCGTGCTCAAAAGCGCATCCAACCCATGAAATCCACCCGACGAAATCATGGGAACACCGATAACAGGCAACGTTGTTCGCGAGGCGATGGCGCCCGCCAGGTGAGCCGCCATGCCGGCGGCTGCGATAATGACCTTCGTGCCGTTATGAGCGGCATTGGACGCAAACTCCGCCGCAACCTCCGGTGTACGATGAGCTGATATTACCCGAACAGCCGCATCAATGCCGAAACCGGCCAGGACCTCAATACAACTCCGCATTGTTGGCATATCGCTGTCAGAACCCATTACCACCGCCACAGGTGAAGACTTGTCGTCCGCCATAGTTCAATCCTCGAAAAAACAATCAACTTATCCACTCCTTCGATGATAAGGCGTACCAGCTACTCATGCAAGCAATTCAGTTACTCGCTGGCGCCTGCGCAGACCTACCCAACGGCCCTCACAACAAAACATTTTGCGGACAAAGCTAAAAGACTGACGATAATTGTAGCAGGATACCACATAATAAAGATATAATCCAACAAGCCGGCAGGTATATATCATAAGGATACCCAATAATGGCAAAACCGAAGGCAGGCAAACACATATCGGATTTTCAAAAGTGCGCGGCTATCGTAGCTCATCCCGACGACGAAACAATATGGGCAGGAGGAACCATACTGCTGCACCCAGAAGCCAAATGGACAATTGTAACACTGTGCAGAAAAAGCGATAACGAAAGGTTTACAAAATTCTACAAGGCACTCGAACAATTAAACGCTACCGGAAACATGGCAGACATGGATGATTCCACCGAACAGAATCCCCTGCGTATTACGGAAATAGAGGATACCATAGATGGATTATTGCCTCCCGAAAGGTTTGACCTGGTCTTGACTCACGGCCTGTGGGGCGAATATACACGCCATTTAAGACACGAGGAAACCGGAAAAGCCGTCATGGCGCTCTGGGAAAGCGAGAGACTGTCAGCCGGACAAATTTGGCGTTTCGCCTACGATGACGACCAGGGCAAACATCCGCCCCTGCCCCTGCCCGATGCAGACCGCGTTATCAGATTGCCGGAAGAAATCTGGAAAAAAAAATACCAAATTGTCACCGACGTCTACGGCTTTGAGACCGACAGCTTCGAAGCCAAAGCAGCGTCGCGAGAAGAAGCATTCTGGATTTTCACCCGCGATAAAAAACAATAAAAATTCCAGGAGGCTGCGATAATGAAAGTACTTGTTCTTTACGATTACCCCCCTTCGCCGGCAGGACTGGCCACACAGGGAAATCTGCTCCATAAAGGCCTGGAGGAAATGGGCGTCGAGGTCTACTCCGCACATTTCGAATCCGCCCAGGAAAAGGAATGGTACTATCGCTGGATGGAGCCGGATATCGTGGTCGGCATAGGCTACTGGGGACATACACCATATCTCGTACTGCATCCCCAGCGATACGGTGTTCAACCAGTCCCCTGGCTCGTTGCCGACGGCTACATGGCTAATTATCACGAAATACTCGAAGCACTACCACTCATACTGACCACATCCAAATGGGTCAAAAATGTCTATAAAAGGGACGGACTCAGCGCCAAAAATATCGAAGTTCTGCCCGTAGGCTGCGATACAGACGCTTTTGTTCCGAGAGACAAAAAAGAACCTAAAGTATCCGCGGTTAGAGAAGCCCTCGGTGTAGCGAACGACCAGATTATGATTCTTACCATAGGCGGAGATGCAACCTCAAAGGGAGCACAGGAAGTGATGCAGGCACTTGCCCTTATTGACACCAAAGCACCAGACTGGAAATATGTATGCAAAGTCTGGCCACAGCCACGTACCCAAAAACAAAATCTGATAGATATGCAATTGGCCACACAATTGGGTATCGAAAAAAACGTGGCATATACCACAAACGTCATCTCGCGTAATTTCATGCCGTACCTGCTTGCCGCATGCGACATATACGCCGCTCCCTCCCGACTCGAAGGCTTCGGAATGATTCAGGTCGAAGCGGGAGCGTGCGGCAAACCCGTCATCGGAATAAAAGCAATGGGTATGCTCGACACAATGGTTCACGGCGAAAACGCGCTCCTGGCGGCCGTCGCCCAGGAAATCAGAATGAGAGAGGCCGCAGTCGGAGACGAATCAGGATACGAGACCGGCCATCGAGTCGTCTTCAAAAGCCCCAGAATCGTGGATTACCGCGCAAGCGTGCACGACATAGCAAACTACCTCATGGACCTCATGACAGACGAGCAACTGCGAACTAAAATGGGCCAGGCGGGTCGAAAAAGAGCTGTTCAGTACTACGACTATCGAGTTATAGCAAAAAAATTTGCCAATATAATCTCGACCAAACTGGATATTCAATGATATGAGTCGACAGCAGCAGCAACTGATTCAACAAGCCCGCCACGCCGCACTCGAAGTAATGCTTCACAATGCGCACGGCCCATACCGGGGCCTTCCACGAACCGCAGGCTGGGGCTATCCCGAACCTTACACCCGCGACCTGATGATATGCTCGCTCGGAATTCTCGCCGAAGGAGACAACCGTTTAATAAAATCGCTTCGTCGGGTTCTGGAAACCACCGCACGAAATCAAAGCGAACTCGGACATATCCCCTCGCTCGTACACGACCCCCAGGACCGCGGTGCCAGCGACACCACACCACTTTTTCTCCTAACCGCCGCTCTCTTCCGTAAAGTAACGGGCGAACAGGACTTTCTCGCAAACGCCGTAAAAAAAGCCCTGACATGGATGCAGTATCAAAGCCCCTCCGACAGAGTAATTGTCGCACAAATGCCCACCAGCGACTGGCGCGACGAGCAATGGGTACTCGGTTACGGCCTGTTCGTCAACTCGGTATTTTACGCCGCTCTGAAATTGCTCGGTGAAAACAAAAATGCCGAACAACTAAAACAGGAAATGGGCCGATTCACCGTTAAAAGCGACAGACAACAAAGACACGTTCACGAAGGACTGGTTGTCAAACAAAAACCGTACTATGCAATGTGGTCATATAAAGTGTACCGGAGTGAACGATTCGACCTGCTGGGTAACAGCCTCGCAATACTTTCAGGCATTGCATCAACCTCAAGAGCCGGCCGGTTAATTAACTGGATAGAAACGGAATGTCTCTCACTGCGGGATAAAAAACAACTCGCCGCAGAGCTTCCGCCCGCACTGTTTCCATACATAAGGCCGCAAGACCCCGACTGGATGCCCCGATATGAAAAGTACAATCAGCCCGGCGAGTACCACAACGGCGGAATCTGGCCCTTTATATGCGCATTTTATATTGCTGCTCTCGTCTCGGCAGGAAAAATCAAACTCGCTGAAAAAAAACTACTCGCTCTGGCAACTCTGGTCAAAAAGGCACGCGCCGCTGATGTACTGTTCGGATTCAACGAATGGCACAGGGCCACTGACGATACGCCCCAGGGACAGGATTGGCAAAGCTGGTCCGCTGCAATGTACCTTTATGCATGCCACTGTGTAATGCAGGAAAAACCCTTATTCTTCGAAAACATCAGCACAAAGGCTGAAGAAGACGCACACACCTGTTCTTAATGAAAAAACGGATAAAAAGCAATTTTACCATTACACCCTTTCTGTTCAGGACGCGATACGTTAAGATACCACCAGTTTTTGGCGAATAGCATATAGGTTTGCTTTCTCATTACGGGTGAAAAAATGGAATTAAGAAATCCTGTTGTCGCAGGCCAGTTCTATCCGGGAACCGAAAGCTCGTGCAAAAAGCAAATCGAACATTGTCTCGCCTCCGTAGAATTGCCGGACATCCTGCCCGATTCTGTCACGGGCGGAATCGTTCCTCACGCCGGCTGGACCTTCAGCGGTACCGTCGCTGCAGCTCTCTTCGCTGCACTCAAGAGAGTACATGAAAATGTGGATACGTTCGTCATCTTCGGAGCCGCACACGGATATGTCGGCACACCCGCGCTTTACGCCGGCGGTGCATGGCAGACGCCTCTCGGCCGCGCAGAAGTGGATGAAATACTCGCCGACGACGTGCTCAAAAGCTCCAACGTAGTCGACGACCGGCGGGTACACTCCGCAGAACACAGTATCGAAGTGCAGCTTCCCTTCGTGCAACTGCTTTTTCCCCAGGCAAAAATACTGCCCATTCTGGTACCCCCTGCAAAACAGGCCGTTTCACTCGGCGACTCCATCGGAAAAATAATCAGCGAAAATGAAAAAAAGATAGTATGTATCGGCTCGACCGACCTGACTCACTACGGCCCCAACTACGGATTCACCCCCATGGGAATCGGAGAAGACGCAATACAGTGGGCAACAAAGGTAAACGATAAAGAATTTATAGATTTGGCAATTCGACTCGATGCCCACGAAGTACTGAAAAGTGCCTCGAAAAACCATAATGCCTGCGGTGCCGGAGCCGCCGCTGCCGTCATCGCTGCCGCTCGACAAAACGGAAAAAACAAAGGCATATTGCTCGACCATAAAAACAGCAATCAAATCCTGAAACAAAAAACTGGCGTGGGCGGACTGGAAAGCGTCGGATATGCCGCCATCATTTTCTGATAAATAATCAATCATAATTTAAGGGAAGGTTATTCAAATGGTGCTTACTGTTTTCAGAGCGGTTTTCATAATCATCATCGCCGCCGTATTGATTTTTCATCTCAGCATGGAGGAAGTCTCAGGAGAAATCGGTAGGTCCAATTTCTGGGCTATATTATGGATTGGAATAATGATTTCCGTCGGCGCATTCTTGCTGGATGTATTCACACCAAAAAAATCCCTGGCCGGCCTGGCCGGTGTGTTCTTCGGCCTCGTCGTCGGTGTCTTTTTAAGCTATGCGCTCGCACTCGTTGTGGATATGGTAATAAGCATCTACAACCTCGGCCTCATTGACCCCGCCGTACAGGCAATCAAGCTCATAATAGGAATATGCGTTTGCTTTCTGGTCATAAGTATAGTAATGCGAACGAAAGATGACGTGCGCTTCGTAATTCCATACGTCGAATTCGCCAAGCAGACCAAAGGCGCAAGGCCTCTCGTGCTCGATACCTCCGTAATCGTGGACGGCAGAATCGCAGACCTCTGCGAGAGCAAATTATTCGACGCTCCACTCGTCGTCCCACGATTTGTACTAAACGAACTACAGCTTATCGCCGACTCCCAGGACAAACTTAAACGAAACCGAGGCAGAAGAGGACTCGACATACTAAACAGAATGCAGTCAAACCCCAACATCGACGTCGAAATCGACGAAACCTCCACAACCGAAGTAGATGAGGCCAAAGGCGTTGACCAGAAACTGGTAATGTTCACAAAGCTGTTCAACGGCAGACTGGCTACCACTGACTACAACCTCAGCAAGGTCGCTCAGGTCAGAGGAGTGGACGTCGTAAACGTAAATGACCTGGCAAACTCACTCAAAACCACCGTCCTGCCGGGAGAAAAACTCGAAGTGAAAATCATAAAGCCCGGCGAAGAAGCTGAACAGGGTATTGGATACCTCGATGACGGCACAATGGTCGTCGTCGACGGCGGAAGAAATAAAATCGGCCGACTGGTGGACATCGGTATCACCAGCTCTCTACAAACCTCCGCAGGTAAAATGATCTTCGGAAGATTCGAAGGATACGCAAATAACAATAAAGAAGGAACAATGAAATAATATTAATTGGAATGAGTCTTTGTACTCTGACCTGTCTCCCCTGAAGCGCAAGCAAAAGGTTAATATGCCTAAAAGCGCTCCGACCTGGCAAGCCTGGAGCGCAAGCGACAGGACAATATGCTTAAAATCGCTCAGCCAGCTCCGTTATTGCAGGTATAATATCCTCAGCGTCTACAATCTTTATCCGCTTGCCCCTGCTGTACAAATATGCCTTATCCTTCCCCGCACAGACCGCCAAATCCGCATCCGCCGATTCGCCCGGCCCATTCACAATACAACCCATAACCGCCACACGCATCGGCTTGTCAACCCCCTCAAGAACCCGCTTCACCTGACGTGCAAGCTTTATAACGTCTATCTCCGCACGACCGCAGGTCGGACAGACAATCAGCTCCGGCTTTTGCAGCTCGTACAGGCCCAGCGACGACAGAATCTCTTTTGCGATTTCCACTTCTTGAACGGGGTCGCCCGCCGCACTGACCCGCACAGTATCGCCGATTCCCTCAGCCAAAAGCGCCCCTAAAGTTACCGCCGATGGTATTCGCGCATCCGCCGGCAGACCTGCATGGGTCAACCCCACATGCAAAGGATAATCAAATTCCTCGGCAAGCCTGCGGTTGATTTCAATAGTCCTGACAGCGTCACTGCTTTTTGCGCTGAGGACAATGGCGGTGAAACCCCGCTTCTCGAATAAACCGACGTACTTCTTTATTTCCCGCAGCATCAAAGCCACACGCTTGCCCGCCGCCACGTCGCCCGCCTTGAGGTCCCTTATGCTCGCCTCATTCACTCCGATACGGATGGCCGTACCATGCCGTTGTGCCGCATCTATTATCCGAAATATATCCCGCCGACCCTTGATATTGCCCGGATTAATCCGTATCTTCGCCGCTCCACACTCGATAGCCTCAACCGCCCTGTCGACACTGAAATGAACGTCCGCAATCAACGGAACATCAAACTTTTTAACTATCTTCGCAAATGCCTTCGTGTCTGCCGGCGTCGGCACCGCTATACGTACAAGCGAACATCCCGCCTGCACAAGACTACCAACCTGCCTCACACAACGCCCCACATCCGTGGTCCCAACCTTCGTCATGGATTGAATCGCAATCGGACTCGAAGAGCCGATTTCCACCCCACCCACATTGACAATCCGCGTTTTACGCCGTTTAATCATGCCCGAATTGTAGCTTGTCCCGAAGCCCCATTCAAATTAAAATACACCACGGGTACTGAGAACAGCCGTTTGTATAGGCCGCCGAAAAGGCCGAAGCTGAATACACTCCGCTGTTGGTTTTTGACCCGACATGCGGACTTTGGGACGTAAAAAATGGCTTCTGTACTTCTGTCAATTCTGATAGTGCTTGTCGTTGCCTATTCCGCTCTGGGCTGGACACTATATTTCATGCAGCCGTCTTTCATGTATTCACCCGTAAGAACCATTACCTACACCCCCGACGAATTAAGCCTTGATTTTGAGGATGTTTTCTTCAACACCGAAGACGGATTACTTCTGAACGGTTGGTACATACCGGCACCTAACGCAACCTTTACGGTGCTCTTCTGCCACGGCAACGGCGGAAACATTATGCACCGACTCGACACTTTGAACATCTTCTATAACCTCGGCCTGAACTGCTTCATCTTCGATTATCGCGGCTACGGTAAAAGCAAGGGTAAACCCAACGAGCAGGGTATATACCTCGACGCAAAAGCCGCTTACAAATGGCTCACCAATCAGAAAAAAATACCACCTCAAAAAATTATCATCTTCGGCAGGTCGCTCGGCGGCTCCATCGCCGCATACCTCGCCGCAAAGCTGAAATGCAGATGCCTCGCCCTCGAAAGCACATTCACATCCTACGTCGATATGGGAAGAAAATTTTACCCCTACATGCCCGTCAGGTGGTTCGCAAGATTCAGCTACCGAACTATAGACTATATAAAAAAAGTAACATGCCCCGTACTGATTATACACAGTCGAAACGACGAGCTTGTCCCATTCGAGTTCGGACAGGAATTATACCAGGCCGCAAACGATTCTGCCACTTTCGTTGAGATTAACGGAAACCATAACGACGGATTCCTCGTCTCCGCAGAAAAATATAAAACAACATGGGCCGACTGGATAAAGACCATGAAAAAGAAAAAAGGTAAAGCCGTCGCAACAAAAATAAGCACCTGAATACAATTACAGACACAAAATTAAAAATTTCAACAAATAAGGAGGTGCAGTGTGACACAACAAAAGCTCGCTATTGACGGAGGCCCAAAAGCAATAAAAAAACTCGGGCCACTGCCTACTAAAATTGGAAAAGACGAATTGCTCGAAATCCTCGATATGTGGCAGTTCTCCACCCAAACAAAAAAAGAGATGACTCGCTTAATTAACTCCGAAACCAACATAAAAGGACCTCACCTTTTCAGGTATTACAACCCACGACCAAGCAAGGTAAAGGCCGCCGAAGAGGCAATGAAAAAAATGACCGGAGCTTCTCACTGCCTCGCCGTCAACTCATGTACCTCCGCCCTCATCGCAAGCTACCGCGCACTCGGCATCGCAAGCGGCCACCAAGTCATCGTACCCGCATACACGTTCTTCGCCTCCGCCGCCACCGTCGCTGCCGCCAACGCCGTTCCCGTTATCGTCGAAGTCGACGATACCCTCTGCCTCGACCCCAACGCCATTGAAAAGGCCATCTCCAAACGCACAAAGGCAATCGTCGCCGTACACATGCGAGGTGCACCCGCGCAGATGGATGCAATCATGGACGTGGCAAATAAAAAAGGACTGCCCGTTATCGAAGACAACGCACAGGCGGGCGGCGGCTCATTCAGAAACAAAAGGCTCGGAACTATCGGCAAAATGGGCTGCTTCAGCTTCGACTACTACAAAGTCATTGTCAGCGGGGAAGGTGGTTTTATCACAACCGACGACCACTGGCTCTACACCAGAGCACAAAGCTGGCACGACTGCGCTGCTTGTTGGAGACCAGACAGATTCGCAAAAGAAAGAAAAGATGGTGAATTATTCTGCGGCGAAAACTACCGCATGAGCGAACTCGAAGGTGCCGTCGCACTCGCACAAATAAGAAAAACCGACAAAATGCTCGCAGGTTACCGCCGCGCTAAAAAGCAGATTAAGCAGGCCATCGAAGACTTCAAAGGCCTCTCCTTCCGAAGACTCACCGATGAAAAAGGCGACACCGCTGTATGTCTCATCATGTACCTGCCCCACGCAGAACTTACCAGAAAAGCCATCGAAGCAATGCAGGCAGAAGGCGTACCAGTCGGTGGGATCTACGACTCAAAAATAAGAGACTGGCATATCTTCCGCTACTGGGAACATATCATCGACATGAAAACCGTCGCCGACGACGGCCTGCCCTGGAGCGCAATACCACAAAACGAACTGCCAAAATACTCACGAGATATGTGCCCACGAACGCTCGACCTGCTCTCACGTGCAATTATGGTGGACATCGATTATAATTACTCCGACCAGCACTGTGCAGACATCGCCGCCGCAATAAACAAAGTAATGCGGGCAATGCTTAAATAACATTTAAGGAACCGTACCATGCAGTTGGGTTTATGTATAGAAATGGCCCTGACATCACTGCCTTTCGAAAAGAGAATCGAAAAGGCCGCCGAACTCGGCTTCAAAAACGTCGAAATGTGGTTCGTCGACGACACATACAAGGGCAAACCCGAAAAACTCGCCGAAATCCTCCAAAAAAACAAAATCAAAATGACAAACACCGTAATCGACGCACCCGACGGCTCCATCGCAGGAGGCCTGACTAACCCCAAAACAAGACAAAAATGGCTCGAACGAACAAAAAAAACTCTCGAATTTAACAACCGAGCAAAAATCCCCGCAACCATCGTCTGCACCGGAAACGTCGTCGACTCAATGAAACACAAAGACATGATGAACTCGGTCATCGAAGGACTGACACAGACTGTCGACCTCGCCGAAAAAGCCGGCGCAACTCTCCTGCTCGAACCACTTAATTCCACCTACGACCACCCCGGATATTTCCTCACCGACAGCGACGTCGCCGCCGACATCTGCCGAAAAATAAATCCGAATCGACTCAAACTTCTCTTCGACTGTTACCACATGCAGATAATGCACGGAGACCTCACCAAACACATCGAAAAAAACCTGGACGTCATCGGCCACTTCCACGCCGCCGGCGTCCCCGGAAGAAACGAACCCTCGAACGGTGAGGTAAACTACCGCTTCCTGACTGAAAAAATTGAAAAACTCGGATACAAGGGAGTGTTCGGCCTCGAATACGACCCCTCCATGAAAGACGAAAAATCACTAATAGAAGTCCTGAAATATTTTAACAAAAATAAGGAGTAATAACATGCCTGGTAAGTATCGCTTTACTTTCGGACCCTGGAACATCCACGAAGGAGCCGACCCGTTCGGCCCCCCCGTCAGAGACACCATCGAGTTCGGCAAAAAACTCAAAATGTACAAATCGCTCGGCTTCGAAGGCGTCCAGTTCCATGACGACGACGCCGTCCCCGATATGAACGACCTCGATGCTCCACAAATAACAAAAAAGGCCCAGCAGGTCCGCAAAATGCTCGAAGCCGAAGGCCTCGTCGCCGAATTCGTCGCACCAAGACTCTGGGAGGACCCAGGAACAATCGACGGCGCCTATACCTCGAACGACCCACAATGCAGAAAATACGCTTTAGAAAGAAGCCGTCGGGCTGTCGACATCGCAAACGCACTCGGCACAAAGCTTATCGTCCTCTGGCTCGCACGTGAGGGAACATACATCCGCGAAGCAAAGGACTCTAAAATCGCCACAGACCGCCTCGTCGAAGCCGTCAACGACCAGCTTGCCTGCGACCCCGAAATCAAAATCGCTATCGAACCCAAACCCAACGAGCCCATGGACCACGCATATCTTCCCACCGCCGGCCATGCAATCGCACTCGGTCATCTCACCGACGACCCCTCCCGCGTCGGCGTAAACATAGAAAGCGCACACGCAGTCCTCGCAGGACTCGACCCCTCCGACGAAATGGGCTTCTGTCTCGCACACAAAAAACTCTACACCGTCCATCTCAATGACCAGAACGGCCTCAAATTCGACCAGGACAAAACGTTCGGCTCCGTGGACCTGCGCCGCGCGTTCAACCAGGTACGAATCCTCGACGAATACGGTTACGGCCAAAACGGAGAATTTGTCGGACTCGACGTAAAAGCAATGCGTACACAAAAAATCGAAGACTCCACAAAACACCTCGCAAACAGCAGAACCATCTTTCTCAAACTCCTCGACGTCGTCCGAAACCTCGACAAAAAGAAAATCAACGAACTCATCACGCGCCGTGATTACGAGGAATTGGACCTCCTTATTGTCAATTCACTCATGGGAAAATAAAGGGCCTCGCCACATTAGCATTGTTATCACCTTCTATTAAAAGGAAAAACCAATGAAGCGTAATTATGCTGCCTGCAGCCTCTTAAGATTTTTGACTGTTTACACTTTTGTTCTTTGCTTCTCCGCCGACGCCGCCCACCGCCCCGTTATCATCAACTACTCACCCGAAAAAAAATATGAGCATACGCTCCAACTCTCCGACGGCAAATTGAAATCCTTCTTCATCGCCAAAAAAATACAGGTCAAATCCGTAACTTCATCCGACAACGGCAAAACCTGGAGCAAACCCCTCAATGAATTCCAACTGCCCGTCCCCAAAGGCTCAAAAGGACTAAAACTCCACGATAAAAACGGGATGCTACACCAATTCACCCTCGCCGGCAGAGGAAACCAAAAAGGCACACCTACCGACGACCGATTCATCGATATTCAATACCGCCGAAGCAAAGACCGCGGAAAAACATGGAGCACACCAGAAATTAT
>CAZGGE010000089.1:11836-12412 GCA_964524285.1 uncultured Pirellulales bacterium | reverse complement strand
CCCGCCAAAGTCAGTCCCGAACGGTTTCAAAAATCTCTTTGCACTTCCTTAGTATTTCTTCCAGCCGGCTAAGGGGAATCATCGTGGCCGCGTCCGATTTACCTTTCTCTGGTTCCGGATGCACCTCCACAAAAAGCCCGTTTGCACCTGCTGCGGTCGCCGCACGCGCAAGTACCGGCGCCATTTCTCTTTGTCCACCGCTCTTTGTGCCTGAACCGCCGGGCTGTTGGGTGCTGTGTGTTGCATCGAAAACCACCGGAAAACCCAGTTCTTGCATCTTGATTATAGCCGTCATGTCGTTAACAAGTCGATTGTAACCGAAAAATGTACCACGTTCTGTGAGCAGTATTTGCTCCTTGCCGCATGACCGAATCTTGTCAACCACATTAGCCATCTCTCCGGGCGACAAAAATTGTCCCTTCTTGATGTTGACGGGTAAAGAGGTACGACCACACGCAACCACCAAATCCGTCTGCCTGCACAGAAAAGCTGGTATCTGAATACAGTCCACCACGTCGGCGGCGGGCGAGACCTGGCCGGTTTCGTGAACGTCGGTCAGGACCGGCAGACCACTTT
>CAZGGE010000089.1:0-11826 GCA_964524285.1 uncultured Pirellulales bacterium | reverse complement strand
ACCCTGACATCCGCCAGAATAGACAAACCCTTTTCAAGCCCGGGCCCCCGATAGCTCGATAGACTGCTGCGATTAGCCTTATCGAAGCTTGACTTGAAGACGATGCCTGTCTCGCTCCTGTCGGAGATTTTGACAAGTTCGTCGGCTATCCGAAGACAGCTATCCCTGCTTTCAATAACGCATGGCCCGGCAATGATGAAAAAATCGCTATCCATGCCGACTTCAACTTCTCGGATTCGATTTGCCTGCTGTGCAGACCGATTACTTCCAATTATGAAACTCACGAACCTGTTATCTCCAAACAAATTCCGGTGATATCAACAGCAAAGGGACAACTAAAACCCTCAAAAGAAATATTTTTGTGTTACCCGATTGCATTCAGAAGTCTGCGCCTTATCCCAGCGGGCTTTGCACCCTTCGGAATCAGCACATTGACCGCCCGGGGCATTATCTTTATTTCAACAGGAAGCTGTGGGCCGGGGTCTCCGTCCATCTCTGTGCAAATTCGGTTAACTTTCCCGCTTACCGTTATTTCTTTCCCCTGTAAATATGTCAGGTCCCTGCTGTTTGTGTTCTGCTTCACAACCGTCATAAATGCATGTTTCAACAAATGGATTTTACATCGGCACCGATAAATGCAGATATCAAGCAAGCCATCACTAAATTCCGCATTACGCAGTATGCCCAGACCTATTGCATACTTTGAGATATTACCAACAAATACCAGCCCTTCGCCGTCGAAAACTTCCTTCCCGTCGACTTCGACCCGCATAACAGGGTATTGATAGCTCCAGAAAGTTCTCCATATTGGCCAGAAGTAATCCCATTGATTAATGTGTCCTTTCCTTTTTTGACTGACACGACATACCACTTCACCGTCGAAACCAAAACCAACCACCGATGTAAAACATTCACCATTGGCACAGCCCAGATCCAGCGGAGCGATATTACCGTCTTCGAAAGCGGCAATTATAGTCTCAACACTTTTGTCGATCCCCAGTTCGTTTGCAAGCAGATTTTCCGTACCCACCGGCACAACCAGCAATGGTTTGTCGCTGCCTTCAAGACCATGTGCCACCTCACGAACCGTCCCGTCTCCACCTGCTGCTACCACCATCGCACAATTATAATCCACAGCCGCTTCCGTTGCCAGTTCACGAGCGTCATTAAGCGAACTCGTTTCCGAAATCCGTATTTCAAATCTTCGCCTTCGAAGGTATTCGCGGAACTTGCGCTCTGTCAGTTTACTGCTGCTTGCACCTGACTTGGGATTCAAGACATAGGTGATATAACCGTCATCCTGCTTCATTAGCATTGTCCGCTAAGCAAAATCTCATGCTCATCTATTCCACGTAACGCAAGCTCTCGTTCGGCCAGCATGGGGTAACTGTCTTCTATATGTTTCAAATTATCCAGTCCCAGAGTCTTTTGTACCTGTGAAATTGAACGAGTGTCGGCCCCTTCTATTTCTACGAAATTGCCGACCAAAGGCACTTCATCCAGCGAAACCTCACAGCCTTTGAGCCTCCAGATGCGCCTTTTCTTCTCCAGCACAAATTTTTTTGCATATCCCAGTGCCAATAGCAGTCGCTCAATAGCGTCGGCTTCACTTACTTTTACGTTTATTTCTTTTCTTCTTTTTACTTCGGTCTTTTCTTTAGGCCCCTTAAACGTCAGAAAAACGGTTTGTTTTTCACCGGCGGTGTCGATTCGAAGACGAAGACAACTGTCATTTTTTTTCAGCTTGTCCCCTTTCGTATCAAGGAAAATGTCCCTTTCGAGTCTTCCCTCGATGAATTCCGCACCCGATTCGGAAAGTTCATTCAGTAAGTCGTCAAATCCTCGTACCTTTACTTTCAATTCCAGTTCTTCGTACATCATTTAACCAATTATACTCATGTTACAATGTTTACCAGTCTCGATTTGACCACCACAATCTTCTTCGGTTGTTTAACGCCCATGCTGGCCGCCACCTTTTCGCTTGCCAGAGCTTTTTCCTGTATGTAAGATTCGTTCGAATCCGCGCTTACTACAATTTTATCTCTTATCTTGCCGTTTACCTGAACAGCCAGTTCGACTTCTTTTTCCTTGATTAAATTCTCGTCATACTCGGGCCACGGCTCATATGCCAGGCTTTCCTCGTGACCAAGAAGCTCCCATAGTTCCTCCGATATGTGAGGCGCAAAAGGGGCAAGAATAAGTACAAACTTCTCAATCGCCGACCGTGGCCTCGTCTCACACTTGCTCATATGATTGGCAAAAATCATCATCGCGCTGATTGCGGTGTTGAAGCTGAAGTTATTTATATCCTCACCCACTTTCTTTATAGTCCGGTTTAACACCCGAACAGTCTCTTCGTCGCCCTCAATTTCTTTTACCGTACCACACAATTGTCCGCTTTCTTCATCTACCACGAGCCGCCAGACCTTTTGCAGAAAGCGGTGAACACCCTCGACCCCCTGCATGCTCCACGGCTTGGTGGCTTCCAGCGGCCCCATAAACATCTCGTAGAGACGCATAGAGTCCGCACCGTAATCGGAAACAACCTGGTCCGGATTAACTACATTGCCGCGGGACTTACTCATCTTTTGGCCGTCCTCTCCCAGTATCATTCCCTGGTTAACCAGCTTCTGGAAAGGTTCCTTTGTACTCACGTAGCCAAGGTCATACAAAAGTTTATGCCAGAATCTCGCATATAACAAATGAAGCACCGCATGCTCGGCCCCCCCAACATACAAATCCACGTTCATCCAGTATTTTTCCTTATCCGTAGCCCACGGCTGCTCATTGTTGTTAGGGTCAAGATACCTCAGATAGTACCAGCAGCTTCCCGCCCACTGAGGCATCGTATTTGTCTCCCGCCGCGCCCTCGTGCCATCCGGCAAATTGACCTCTACCCAATTGTTAATCTTGGCAAGCGGTGATTCGCCGGTGCCGGCAGGCTGATAACTTTTTATCTTTGGAAGCCTCAACGGAAGTTCGTCTTCCGAAAGGGCAAAAATTTTCCCCTCCTCTGTATGCAGGATTGGGAAAGGCTCACCCCAGTAACGCTGCCTGCTGAAAAGCCAGTCACGAAGCTTATAATTCACCGATTTTTTGCCGAGACCACGCTCACTAAGCCAATGTGTTATCCGCTCCTTAAACTCTTCAGTAGACAATCCGTCAAATTCCCCACTATTAATTGCCCGGCCCTCACCTGCAAAGCAAGCTTCACCTTTCATAATCTTTTCAATGATGGAATCTGCTATAGCATTCCATTCACCTTTAGTTACCTCCCTTTGAATCGAGCCGTTGTATTTATAGCTGGTCGCGATAGGTAGAGACAAAGCTGTTTTACGGTCGGGTTCAACCACTGGAATAATCGGAAGTTCAAACTTTTTAGCAAACTCAAAATCGCGCTCGTCGTGAGCAGGCACAGCCATAATCGCACCGGTTCCATAGCTAATCAGAACATAATCACTTATCCAGATGGGAATACGCTGGCCGTTAACAGGATTCAACGCATAACCTCCCGTAAAAACACCGGTCTTTTCCTTCGCCAGTTCCGTCCGGTCAAGGTCGCTTTTCTTGGCCGCCTCAGTACAGTACTTTTCCACGTCGGCCTTTCTGTCTTCGGGTGTTATATCGTTTACCAATTCGTGTTCGGGAGCCATAACCATGTATGTCGCACCAAAAAGAGTGTCGGGCCGTGTTGTAAATACTCTGATGTCCGCGCCAATCCCCTCCACCTTAAAATCTAACTCGGCACCGATGCTTTTGCCTATCCAGTCTACCTGCAGCTTCTTAATCGATTCAGACCAGTCTACAAGCTTCAAATCATCTAAAAGCCGCTCCGCATATTTGGTAATTCGTAACATCCATTGCCTCATGGGCTTTCGCACCACCGGGTGTCCTCCACGCTCACTAACACCACCCACTACCTCCTCGTTCGCCAGCACCGTACCCAGGGCGGGACACCAGTTCACTGCTGCGTTTGCTTCGTAAGCCAGCCGCCGGGAATCGATATATCCCTGCTTTTGCTTCTCATCTAATCCTTCGGGTATCTCCAGTTTCTCAATCGGCATAGCTTTCTGTTTTTCTTCATCAAAGTAACTGTTAAAAAATTTAACAAATATCCATTGTGTCCATTTATAATATTTCGGGTCCGTTGTGGCAATCTCGCGGTCCCAGTCATAACTGAAACCCAGTGATTTGATTTGCTTGCGTATGTTGTCGATGTTTCTGTTAGTGGTTTGCTCGGGATCTGTACCCGTCTTCACCGCATACTGCTCGGCGGGCAGACCAAATGCATCCCACCCCATGGGGTGAAGCACGTTGAAACCACGCATTCGCCTGTATCGTGATACTATGTCGCTGGCCGTATAACCTTCCGGATGACCAACGTGCAGACCCTGACCGCTCGGGTAGGGAAACATGTCCAGCACATAGTATTTTGGTCGCGAACTGTAACAATCCTTCGCTGCGAATGTTTTATTATCTTCCCAGAACTTCTGCCATTTCTTTTCTATCGTACCAAAATTATAACTACCTCTTCTGACTGCCATTACCTGTTGATTCTCCTTCTAATCGCTAACAAAAAATCGGGGAGACTGGATTTGAACCAGCGACCTCTGCGTCCCGAACGCAGCGCTCTAGCCAAGCTGAGCTACTCCCCGAAAAACTTCGTTTTCCAATATAACAGACGGCCCTGGTGCATGCAACCTACAATAAATTTACAGGGTCCACATCTATCGCCACTTTTACACTCGGCTTTATTGGGCCGGCTTTTCTAAGTTTTGAAAACAAATCAACGAGCTTACCTGCCTCGGGAGACTGAAGTAGTATCTGCATCCGGTGAAAACCCTGTACCCTTGATATGACCGCCGGCAGGGGGCCGCGAACTAAAATATCCAGTTTGTCTCGGCGTATTATAAAATCTGTCCTTTGCCGCATTATTTTACACGCCTGCTCCAGTTTATCGTAATATCTGTCCCGCATCAAAATCGCTGCCAGTCGACGGTAGGGCGGCAGCTTACAGGCTTTTCGGTGCTTTAACTCTTCTTCGACAAATCCGTCATAATCATTTCGTAAAGCGAATTGTATGGCGGGTTGCTCCGCAAAAAACGTTTGTACCAGCACCAATCCCTTTTTTTCCGAACGGCCCGCTCGGCCGGACACCTGACATATCAACTGAAATGTCCTCTCGTTGCTGCGAAAATCTGGCAGATAAAGACAAGTATCTGCACTTATTATACCCACAAGGGTTACGTTCGGGAAATGGAGTCCTTTTGCCAGAATCTGTGTGCCGGATAGAATATCTATTCGCCCTTCGCCGAACTCCTTCAAAACCCGGTAATAGTCCTGTCGCTTCATTGAATCTGCGTCAACTCTCACCACCTTTGCTTCTTTGAATTTCTCACGCAATTGTTCCTCCAGCCTTTGCGAGCCTATCCCTATCATCGTCATTGCTTTGCCGCAAAGCGGACATCCTCTCGGCACCAGTGTTTCAGCTCCGCAGTGGTGGCAAACGGCATGACCGCTGCTCATGTGCCTTCCCATAACCGTTTGCATTCGCCGGGTTCCATAATTGCCGGCCACACGAACTTTTTTATGAAAAGTTAGTGTTACATCACAATTCCGACAATGAAGAATATGACCGCAGGTGGGGCAATATATCAAATTACTATAACCTCGCCTGTTCAAAAGCAGTATCGCCTGTTCCTTCTTGTGCAGAACTCTGTTCAAGTGTTCTTCCAGCATCGTTGAAATCATATTTACACTACCCCCGCCGGTATAATTCTCGCTTAAATCCACAAGTCTCATCTCCGGCATTTCCAGATTCAGCACACGCTTCGGCAAACGCAGCAGATGAAAGTGTTGTTTAGTACGACAGTTCAGCAGAGTCTCAAGTGATGGCGTCGCCGAACCCAGAATACAATGGCCCCCCGATATTTGCGTACGCTTAATCGCTACATCCCGGCCGTTATATCGAGGTGCCGTCTCCTGCTTATAGCTGCCCTCATGCTCCTCATCCACGACGATAAGCCCAACCTCCGGCAGGGGGGCAAAAACCGCAGAACGTGCACCTATCACAACATCCGCATCTCCTCGTTTTATCATCTGCCATTGACCATTCCGCTGGGCACCGGTCAGACCCGAGTGAAGTACCGCCAGACGCTCAAAACGACCGCTGAATCGCTGGACTGTCTGAGCTGTCAGCGCAATCTCAGGAAGCAGCACTATTGCCCCCTTACCTTTGGCCAAAGTCGACTCTATCGCCCGCATATATGTTTCTGTCTTTCCGCTGCCCGTTACCCCGTGGAGAACAGTTACGCCGAACCCACCCGATTCTATCTCCGCACTGATGTGTTCGAGAGCAAAGTGCTGGTCCTCGTTCAGTTTTATAGGTCCGCTTTTTATTTCCATTCCTTCCGGAATCGCCGGCAGCGACCGCAGCCTTACTCTCTCACTGAAACGAACCAGGCCTTTCTCAAATAAGCTTTTCGCCGGTATTTTTGTGCAGCCCGCTTCACCCAAAACCTCTTCCAGCGGTACCGCCTTCCTGTCATCAACAGCTCCACGATTTTTTAATATGTCCATGATGTGCCGTTGTTTTTTCCCACGCAGCCTTTGTTCTTCTCCGCTCAAATCCTTCTTCAGGTATACATATATCTGCCTGCTTGTGCCCGCACCTCGCTTGACTGCCGAAGGAACCATTGCCGCCAGAACCTGCCCTAACGGGCACACATAATACTCACTAATCCACCGTGCAAGTAACATCAATTCATCATTAACTAAAGGTTCATCGTCGACAATACTCTTGATATGCTTCAGTTTTCTGCCGGGTTCTGCAAGGGACCCTTGCTCCTGCTCGTCCGTCTGTACGCAAAATCCTTCTTTTAGCTTATTACCTGCCCCAAAAGGCGCTTTTACCCGCTGGCCGACCTTGACCCCCCAAATTTGCTCTGGCACACAGTAATCAAATTCCTTGTCAACCCCGGCCTCAAATGCTACACGAATTATCTGCTTACAGTCATACTCCTCAGCTTCTTGCGTTGAAAAAAGACTTCCAGTTTTATGTTTACCCATCCGTCGCCGTTACCTTATAAGACCCGACTCACGTTTTTGCTCGTGTTCACGCTCCCGACGCTCCTGCTCCTCAAGATGACTCTTTTGTTCATTAACGGAAAAATCATGCTCTATATCACCTTTCGCATCTGCCCGCCGCTTATCAAGATTTTTCAGTTTCTGAACACGCCCGTAAACAATCAGAGTATCACCCGCATAAACCTTCGTCTCACCCTTCGGGCCGCCCACGTAACTGCCGTCCGACCGATTGATACCAAGAACCGTTATTCCTTCCTCTGGAAGATAACACTTTTTAAGATTTTTACCTGCAATCCAGTCGCCTTCTTCTACCCGCACCTCCATCACTGTATACTCTCCGCTTAATCTCAACAGGCTTGCATAATCACGCACATCCAAATCTGTCCATTTTGCCAAAGCCCACTTTATTACCCTCGTCATATAAATATCCAGCTTTTTACTGCCGGCCAGAAACCATATTATACCCATACCTGCCAACATCCACCCAAGACGCGTTATCTTTGCCGTTTCTCCCGGCGAACCTACAAAAGACAGGATAAGCGAAAGAACTATCGTAACCAGCCCGGCACTGCGAACTATCATCAGCAACATTATTATCCTTCGACGGACAGGATGATTCACTACCGTTTCTGCTTCACTCGTCGTAAATCCGGTCCCCGTAAAAGCAGACCGTGCCTGAAATCGAGCTGATTCCTCCGAAAGTCCTGTCATAGTCAGCGCCACCGTCGCTACTCGAGTTATCACCAGCGAAAGACCCAGAGTCGTCAACAGTGCAACTATTCCCACTACGCCCAGCATACCGGCTGCCTTTCTTTATATTTCACCAAATTCCTGATGATTTTCCCACTTAGCCAAACCAACGTCAAGACCGCAAACCCCTTACTTGAGGTTCGCACCCAACAATGATAAAATAATAAATCGGCTACGACACACGTTTTGTTACATAGACTTAAAATAAATCCCGTATCGCTGCGGTAACGGCGACTTAAAATGAGCGAATTCAGAATTAACAATCAATTCAAACCTGCAGGCGACCAGCCGAACGCAATCGAAAAGCTTGTCCGGGACCTGAAAAACGGAAAAAAATTTCAGACCCTCATGGGGGTAACCGGCTCAGGCAAAACCTTCACTATGGCAAACGTTATCGAACAAATCCAAAAGCCCTCACTCATAATCTCACACAACAAAACCCTTGCCGCACAGTTATACGAGGAGTTTAAGGAATTATTTCCGGAAAACGCTGTCGAGTATTTCGTAAGCTACTATGACTATTATCAACCCGAAGCATACATTCCCCAGCGCGACATATATATTGAAAAAGATGCCTCAAAAAATGATGACCTCGACCGGCTGCGCCTTTCCACTACCACTAACCTTTCAACAAGAGAAGATGTTATCATCATTGCCTCCGTTTCCTCTATTTTCGGCCTGGGCTCTCCCGAAGATTACAAAGCCAGTGTCGTTGCGGCACGCGTTGGAGACTCTGTCGAAAGAAACGAGTTACTCGGCCGGTTTGCCGACCTGCAGTATACAAGAAACGATATCGACTTTCAGAGGGGTACGTTCAGAGTCCGCGGCGATGTCGTTGAACTTTTTCCATCATATGAATCATTTGCCGTCCGGTTCGAATTCTTCGGCGACGAGATTGAAAGCATAAAATACATAAATCCTGTATCCGGCGAAATCCTTGCACAGGAATCTCAGGTATTTATTTACCCCTCACAACACTATATTATGCCTCCCGAAAAAACAACCACCGCCGTACAGAGCATAAAAAACGAATTGAAACAACGACTTCTCCAAATGCGACGCGAAGGAAAACTCCTTGAAGCACAACGCCTCGAAGCAAGAACTATGTATGACATCGAAATGTTGCAGGAAGTAGGATACTGCAGTGGAATCGAAAACTATGCAAGACATCTTTCGCACCTGCCACCGGGTGCAAAACCTTATACCCTTATCGACTACTTTCCGGATGATTATCTCCTCTTTATCGACGAATCTCACGTTACCATACCTCAGTTGCGGGCCATGTGGGCCGGCGACAGAAGCAGAAAGCAGGTCCTCGTAGACCACGGCTTCCGGCTCCCGAGTGCACTCGATAACAGGCCACTTAAATTCGAAGAGTTTCAGGAAACGTGGTCCAGCGCAATTTTTGTTTCTGCTACACCGGGCCCGTTCGAAATGGAAAAATGTAATCATGAAGTCGTCGAACAAATCATAAGACCCACCGGACTTATAGACCCCAGAATAATTGTGCAACCCGCTTCAAATCAGGTTCGCCATCTCATTGGTGAAATTGAAAAACGTGTAAAAGCAAAAGAGCGCGTCCTTGTAACCACAATGACCAAAAGACTCGCCGAAAACCTTGCATCGTATATAACCAACAGTGGATTCCGATGCAGCTATCTTCACAGCGAAATTGACACCCTCGAAAGAAATGAAATCCTGCGCGACCTTCGAAAAGGAGAATTCGACGTCCTCGTCGGAGTTAATCTTCTTCGCGAAGGGCTCGATTTGCCTGAAGTCTCCGCCGTTGCAATCCTTGACGCAGACAAGGAAGGTTTCCTCAGAAGCCAGACTTCACTAATACAAACCATAGGCCGAAGCGCAAGAAACGTCAATGCTACCGTCTTCCTTTATGGCGACACAATAACACATTCCATGAAAAAAGCTATTGACGAAACAAATAGACGCCGTAAAATCCAGTTCGAATACAACAAAAAACACAACATCACTCCCGAAACCATAAGAAAGGAAATAAGAAAAAGCCTTACCGAACAGATAAAAGCAAGGCGAATCGCACAAAAGGCTGTTAACTTCAGCACGGCAGAATATGATAAGGTTCAGGTTGCTAAAAGAATCGAAAACGAAATGCTCGAAGCCGCAAAACAACTCGATTTCGAACGCGCCGCCCTCTTGAGGGACCAATTACGCCAAATAAAAGATTTGCCCGAATTAATCGTCGCCGGTAAAAGCAGAAAAAAGAACAGAAAGCCGAAAAAAAAGTGAAAGACGCCGTACTAAAAAAAGCCAAACCTCTTATTAAAATGGCCATCGAAGAAGACCTTGGCCAGGGTGATACCACAAGCGAACTTTTTGTCCCCGACAACACAATAACAAAGGCGTACATCGTCTCACGAGAGGAAATAATCGTATGCGGAATAGATGTCGTACGCGAGATATTGAAACATTACAGCACCCGCATAGTTCTACAGCCGCACATCCAGGATGGAAAATCCGCACACGTCGGAAGCAAAATAGCTACCATAAAAGGTCCTCTGTGCTCAATTCTTAGCGCAGAGCGTGTCATGCTTAATTTTATGCAGAGACTTAGCGGAATCGCGACTACAACACAGAAATATGTGCGTGCCGTCCAGGGGACAAAAGCAAAAATTTATGACACCAGAAAAACCACACCCGGCTGGAGAATCCTCGAAAAATACGCCGTAAGATGTGGTGGCGGACATAACCACAGGCTTGGTCTGTACGACGGTATACTTATAAAGGATAATCACATCGCACAGATTGGAAGAAACTTCTATACCAAACTGGCCGCTATCATCAAAAAAGCAAGAAAAGTAAAGGGCGCCAAATTCATCGCCGTCGAAGTCGACCACGTTGATAATCAATTAAATCACGTTCTTAAAATCCCCGGCATAGACATCGTCCTCCTCGATAATATGGGACAGTGGCAGCTCAAACACGCCGTAGATATGAAAAATAAAATGTGCGGAAAAAATAAAAAACCTCTACTCGAAGCATCAGGCAACATTACCCTGAACACCGTTTCCGCCATCGCTCAATGTGGTATTGACCGAATCGCAGTCGGCGCAATAACTCATTCCGCAACCGCCGTCGACATTGCACTTGACAGGTAATGAGTATGCCGGCCATTGACCTCCTGGCTCCCGACAATATCGCAAAAAACCTCCTGACAGAGATCATCGGCTCGAAGATAATTGTTTACGATAACACTTCAAGTACAAACGACGTCGCCGCCCGGTATGCACAAAACAAAGAAAATCATGGACTGGTTATATTTGCCGAACAACAAACTGCCGGAAGAGGCAGAAACCGTTCAGAATGGCAAAGCCCCAAAGCTCAAAGTATTCTCTGTTCTGCCGTTCTTATTGGGCCGCAATGCACGCCGGAATTGCTCTCGCTCGCCGCGGCAGTTGCTGTTGCACAAACCATCTGCTCTGTGGTTGCAAATCACGTAGGCATCAAATGGCCTAACGATATAATGATTAAAAACAAAAAAATTGCAGGAATATTACTGGAATCAAAACCTTTACAAAAAAACATCGCTTATATTATCGGCATTGGGATAAACTGCCATCAGAAGAAAAACGATTTCACACCTCCCCTCAGACAAATAGCGACCAGTATCGACATCGAAAACAAGGCGACTTCTGACCGCAGATTAATCGCCGCTGATTTACTGAGTTCGCTCGACCACTACCTGCAAATTGCACAAAACAACCCTGATGAAGTAATAGCACAATGGCGAAAGCACAGCCTCCTTCTCGGGCGACGCCTCACTCTTGTATGTGACGGCAGGGAATTCGTCGGTAACTGCATTGGTCTCGACCCACATCAAGGACTCGTCCTGCAACTCGACACCGGCGCCGTCAGAATGTTCCATACCGCTCATACCACTATCATCAGTTAATTCAACGACCTCATTACTGTCCGGTTATAAGTCGAATAACATCAACTGGTTACAGGAATCACTAC
>CAZGGE010000088.1:0-12505 GCA_964524285.1 uncultured Pirellulales bacterium | reverse complement strand
AACAATAAAGACGGCAAGTTTCTTGTTGCGGACAAGGGAACGATTTTTCTTGATGAAATCGGGAATGCATCTCCGGCGCTTCAGGTAAAGCTTCTTCGTGTTCTTGAGGACCGTCAATTTGAGCCTGTGGGCAGTAATAAAGTGTTAACGGTGGATACGAGGATAATTCTGGCGACGAACAAAGACCTCTCCGAAGAGGTAAAAGAGGGCCGTTTTCGGGAGGATTTATATTTCCGGATATGCGTAGTTACGATAGATTTGCCTCCGTTACGTGAACGTGTCGGAGACGTCAGGCTGCTTGCAAATCACTTTTTGCGATTTTACAGCGAGCGCCACAATAAACACAAACTTGGTATAACGGAGGAGACGTTTGGTGCTCTGGAGCGTTATACGTGGCGTGGTAACGTTCGTGAGCTTGAGAATACTATCGAGAGGGCGGTGCTTTTGAGCAAAGGCCAGTATATCGGTCTGGAGGATTTGCCTGATTCGATACAGGGATACAGGGATGAGTCGTCGGGTGATTTGGGTGTTATGAGTTTGAAAGAGGCGCTTGTGGAGCCGGAAAAGCGAATTATTCGTAAGACCCTGGAGGTTCACGGCTGGAACAGGCAGGAGACGGCCCGCTCGCTTGGAATTAACCGGACGACCTTGTTTAAGAAGATGAAGCGTTACGGGCTTTACGCGGAGGCGGAGCGGCTTGGTCTGGTTTGATAAATTTGGTTGTATTTACTGCCCGGGACTGGATTTGAACCAGCACGGGCCGAAGCCCACTAGCCCCTCAAGCTAGCGCGTCTGCCAATTCCGCCACCCGGGCGACCAAAGGCTATATTCTACAGTTATTAATACGGGGAGCAAGGTTTTTTCAGGGTGTCGAGCATGTCGGGATGAGACGGAGGCTGCTTTTAAGGTTAATTTTGGGTGTTTGGGTGTATAATAAAAAACAGGTGTAGGGTTATCAGGATGAATTTGGGAAGGTGTTAATTGGGTGGGTTTTGTTTTGGTGCTTGGAAGTGTGCTGCGAGGGTGGACCATGGGGGCATATTTTGGCTGATTCTGAAATATCCTTTTGTCAGTCGGCCGAAGCTGCCGTCTCGGATGTACCAGAGGTTAGGGTCGATATTGAGTTGTTCGGCAGGTATTTGAGTGGAAATTTTTCGCGGCTCATCGGAGAGGTTGAAGATGTTTGCGGTGAAGGCATTTTCTTCGGGAAGGACGTGCAAGTGGATTTGTTGGGTTGGGCCTATGAATACGCCGCGCTTGTAGAAGCGTTCGAGTGAACGATATTTTCGCATGGCGATTTTCTGTGCCAGGGCGATAGAAGGGTCGGGATGAGTGCCGCCGATGCCGAGGTGACGGCAAGTAGAGGCGTGCCACCAGAGCACGAGGCAGTGGGGTGGAAGATATCATACAGGCGCCGCCGAAGCGAAGAGCCGGGCCTTCAGGTGTGTCGAGCCTGGAGATAACGCTAAAGTCGATTTGTTTCTGGTTGAATTTGAATATGCAAAAGTTATGGCCGGCGTGTTGCCATGTCCATCCTTCGCAAACCTGATGACGTGGGGGAATTTTCATGTACGGAAAGTTCAGTTTTTGCGGATTTTTTCCGTTAGTGTTAAGAATTTGTGCGATAGAGTAGTCGTTGTCGTGATGTGGCGGGTCTGTGGCGCGGTGGCGAAAGGGGACGGCGACAAGGCGGTCGTTTTTTAGATTGCTTAGTATTTTTCCGCCGGCGTCCGCGACATTTCTGATGAAGCCTGCCTCAAAATCGAGCAGCCGGGCATAGACGCCGGAGCGATTGCATAGTTTGAGGTTTTCGTTCATGACTGGTTTGTCGTGAGGAAGGTTGAAGCTTTGTTCAAGCTCAAGAGCGACGAAGCGGGCGTTGATTTTGATGGTATCATCACTTTTTTCTACCTTTATCGAGCCGAGCTTATCGTAGTATTTTTTGCCGGCTTCACAGGAGCGGGCGGCTCTGTAGAGGTATTTGCTGTCAGACCAAAGGCGATTTGTCAGTTTATCGTAGAATTTAACGTGGATTGCGGTTTTGAGGTTGGTAACGGACAATCGATATGCGGAGTTTTCGATTGTGCAGGTTTGTTCGGGTGTTTTTGGTTGTATCGGGGCTGGGATGCAGGCAGTTGGGAATGTTGCCATGAAAAAGGAAATGAGAATGTATAGCTTGTGTTTCATTTTGGTCTTCCTATTTTGCTCTCTGTCCCTGCCATAAAAGAATATGCAGTCTCGGGCCGTAGGCAAATCCTGTGCGTTTGCATAAATCAGCGACCATGTGTGCTTTGTCAAGGAGTTGTTTTCTGTTTTGTGCCTGCGGCATGAGAAAGATTCTGGTTGAATCGACCTTTGGTAGTTGTTTCAGGATGTCCTTTATTTCGGTCAGGTCGTTTTGTGAATTGACCACGAATTTAAGCTGGTGGTTGTAGTTTTTGATGAGATTTATGAGGGCCTTGAGCTTGAACCTGCTGATTTCGTGTTTGGCGGTGAGTCTGGTGTCGTCGGGTGTGGAATTGCTCAATTTAGGACTGATACTCATAAGGTCGCAGGGCAGGGACGGGATATATGCAATTCCGGCGGTTTCGATGGTAATGTGTTTTCGCAATTTTTTTAGCTGACGGACGAGGTTTACGAGTTCGCAGTTAACTTGATTTGGTGCGCTGAGCATCGGCTCACCGCCCGTTATAACTGTGAACTCGGAATTATGCGTTTTGACAATCCGGAGGATTTGGTCGATGGAATAATCGTTTCCGGCGTCATAGTTCCAGGCATATTTTGTGTCGCACCATTTACAGCGTAAAGGGCAGCCAGCGAGCCTGATGAAAGTTGAGGGGATGCCGGCAATACGTCCCTCACCCTGAATTGAGTAGAATATTTCGGATATTTTCATTTTTCGTATTCTATTGGGTCTTTCAGTCCGGCCTGTTGGAAGCCTTTCAGCCTGAGTCTGCAGGAATCGCACTTTCCGCAGGCGCGTCCTTTGTCGTCGGGGTCGTAGCAGCTATGTGTCAGCGAATAGTCGACGCCGAGTTTTTTTCCTGTGAGTATAATTTGTGCTTTTGTCATTTGTATCAGTGGGGCGTGGATGTGGTATCGATTTTTGGAAGCGACGGCGGCTTTTGTGGCGAGGTTTGCAGTTTTCTCGAATGCGGAAATGAATTCGGGTCTGCAGTCGGGATAGCCGCTGTAATCAACGGCATTGACGGCAATGAAGATGTCAAAGGCGTCGAGTACTTCCGCCCATGCAAGTGCATAACTGAGGAAGATGGTGTTTCTTGCGGGGACATAGGTGATGGGAATTTGGTTCCGGTCTGCGGGGGAAGCGTTTTTGGGCACTTCAATTTTTTTATTGGTGAGTGCTGAGCCGCCAAAGTTGGCGAGGTCGATGGTGATAATTTTGTGTTTTTTCGCTTTGAAAGAATGCGCGATTTTTTGAGCTGCTTTTATTTCGCAGTGATGGCGTTGTCCGTATCTGAAGGTGAGGGCGTGACATTGGAAGCCTGAGCTTTTTGCGATGGCCAGTGTGGTTGCGGAATCGAGGCCGCCACTTAAAAGGATTACCGCTTTTTTTTTCATAGGTATTGGGTTTCTCGACTATTAGATTAGGTTCAGTAATTGCTACAGTTGCGAGAGTAACCGATATACAAAAGCGTTGCAAGATGGGGTGGATGATGGTATGCTCAAAATGTTGGGTTCAGAAGTGAACTTAAGGAGCAAAAAATGCAAAAGACCTGGATGTTGTACGTAATTTTTGTTTTGGTTTGGCTGTCTTCGGGTGTTCGCGGCGATGAAGTTCTGGATATAGGAAGCCGGCTTGAGCTTTTCGTAGATTATCATCTGGTTAGTGAGATGCAAAATGCTCGATTGAAACTTCATAAGCCTTGTCCTGCGCCGCTGGAACTGGGGCGTAAAGGGGGATACGCAACTGTGATTAAGGACGGTGATATTTACCGTCTTTATTACCGTACTTACATAAAAGACTTCGACGAGGGATTCCAGGACGGGCATCCTGCTGAAATCACCTGTTATATGGAAAGCACCGACGGTGTTCACTGGGAGGCTCCGGAGCTTGGTTTGTATGATATAAAGGGTGCACCGGGGAACGTGATAATGCACGAGCCGCCTTTGTGTCATAATTTTTCACCCTTTCTGGATACAAAGCCTGGGGTAGAACCTGATAAGCGTTATAAGGCCCTTTCGGGACTTCGAAAGGTAGGACTTGTTGCCTTTGTGTCGGGCGACGGGATACACTGGCGGAAGCTGCGGAAGGCTTCAGTTTTTAACGAACAGGTACAGCGGGGCGAAAACGTTTTCGATTCGCAGAATGTTTCGTTCTGGTCGAAGTCGGAGGGTTGTTACGTTTTGTATTACCGGCGATTTGTGAATAAACTTCGCCAGATTGCACGGACGACATCGGAGGATTTCATAAACTGGTCTGAGCCGGTTATGATGCAGGCTAATATCGAAGGTGAACATTTATATACGAACCAGACCTCGCCGTATTTCAGGGCACCTCATATTTACATAGCCACGCCTACGCGTTTTCGCGGCGACCCTGAGGGATGGACGGATGTGGTGCTGATGAGTACGCGGGGAGGCAATAAATATAATCGAGCTTTTATGAAGGCATTTATTCGTCCCGGTCTTAATGCTGCAATGTGGCGAAATCGTGCGAACTATGCGGCTTTGAATGTGGTACCGACGGGAAAGGGCGAGATGTCGTTGTATTTGATGTCGAACAGGGTCGGAGCCCGCCGGCTTGTGCTGCGGACGGACGGTTTCGCGTCTGTTAATGCGGGATTCGATGGTGGAGAAATGATAACCAGGCCTTTAAGGTTTGAGGGCGGACAACTGGTAATTAACTGTTCGACGGCGGGGTCGGGGAGAATTCGTGTGGAGATACAGGATTCTTCCGGTGAGCCGTTTGCCGGATATTCTCTTGCGGATTGTCCTGCGATAATGGGCGATGAGATTGAGCACGTGGTGTCGTGGAAGAATGGTAGTAATGTTTCGAAGCTGGCTGGTAAGGTTGTTCAGCTTCGTTTCAAGCTCAAGGATGCAGACCTTTACTCGCTTCGGTTTCGCCGTTGATTTAACGGATTTGCCGGTTGAGGTCGAGAGCTGAGAAGTAGAGTCGATAGCAGGAAGTCGTAGATGGCCAAAAAGGGCAAGCTGGAACTATTCGAGAATCCCCACCCGGAGCGTGATTATCGCATAGTAATAAAGTGCCCGGAGTTCACGAGTCTTTGTCCTCGTACGGGCCAGCCGGATTTTGGAGAGATTGTTATTGAATATTGTCCCGATAAGCTTTGCATCGAGTTGAAAAGTTTGAAGTTTTACATTCAGGAATACCGCAGCAAAGGTGTGTTCTACGAGGCATTGACAAATGAGATACTGGATGATTTAGTGTATGCCTGTGGGCCTCGATGGATGAAGGTAACGGGGAATTTCAATGCAAGAGGGGGTATTAGTACGGAGGTTAAGTCGGAGTACCGTAAGGGCAATTAAGGAAATTGCTTGAAGGAATGTTAACATGACTATCAGTTTTCACTGCGAGCATTGCGGGCGAAAAATTGAGGCACCGGACGATGCTGGGGGCAAATGGGGAAAGTGCCCTGCCTGTCACAACAAGGTTTATATACCAAATTTGAATGTTGACCCGAATATCAAGCTGGCACCTGTTGACGAAGATGAAGAAAAAAGGCAACGGGAATTGCTCGAGGAAACTCATAAGCTTACTCAGAATATACTTCAGCAGCGAGATGTTCCGAATGAAGGCGAAGTGTCGGAGGAGCCGGTGCCGGAGCTTAACGATGAGCAATTGAAAAAGGAGATAACAGGGTATTTGCGGCAGATGGCAGACGGCGAGCTGAGCGAGGCGCAAAGCAGGCTGCGGAAGATAACGGGGCAGGGGGGTAGAGCATTGAAGATGGTTGACAAGATGGCGGTTAGTGAGGTGCCGGAAGATGAGCTTTCGGATATTCCTCCGAGGGTTTTAAGTGGTTTGATCAAAGACCTTCGCAGCAAGTTGGTTTAGACTATACTATTGAAAGGGACTTTTTATGTCGACTAAGGATGATTTACAGAAGGCTTTTGCTGGTGAGAGCCAGGCAAACCGGAAATATCTGGCATATTCCAAGGCAGCGGAACTGGAAGGTTTTAAGCATATAGCGAAGCTGTTTTTTGCAGCAGCGGAAGCGGAGACGGTTCATGCGTTGGCGCATTTTCGGGTAATGGAGGGCACAAAAAGTACAAAGGAGAACCTGCAAAAAGCTGTTGAAGGTGAAAGCGTGGAGGCTCAACAGATGTACCCGAAATTTATTGAGCAGGCGCAAAAGGAAGGTGTCAAAGCCGCTGAAAACAGCTTCAAGAACGCCATGGCGGTGGAGGTGGTGCATCATAGTTTGTTCAACCAGGCGCTGGAACATCTCAAAGAGGGCAAGGACCTGCCGGAAGGGGATTTTTATGTGTGCAGTGTCTGCGGCAATACTTTTTTCAAAGATGTACCTGATAAGTGTCCTGTTTGTGAATCGAGCAGAGAGAAATTCCGAAAAACAGGATAGCGTTGATAGTTTCTGCCTGCCCGAATCTACCGGCTGAAATTGTTGCTTTTATTATAAGCAGGCATAATGGACTTGCCGGTGTATTTATTCTTTAATCGCTTCGAGGGATTTGCGGATAGCCTGGGCGGATTTTTGCAGGCCCTGCTGCTCGGCGTCGGTCAGTGGTCCTTCGATGATTTTGTCGATGCCGTTTTTTCCGATGATGCAGGGGAGGCTGAGACATACGTCGTTGATTCCGTATTCTCCATTTGGTAGTGTCGAAATGGTAAGGACGCTGTTTTCGTTTCTTAGAATAGCTTCGGAGATGCGTACCAGAGAGAGGCCGATGGCGAAGTATGTCGAGCCTTTATAGTCAATGATGTGATATGCAGAATCCCTGACCTGTTTAACGATTTGGGCATGTTCTTTTTCATAATCACATTTTCTGCACAGCCGGCAATATTCCTTGATTGGTACTCCGGCGATGTGAGCGAGACTCCAGGGTGCAATTTCGCTGTCTCCGTGTTCGCCGAGGATATATGCGTGGACGTTTCTTGGGTCCAGATTGCAGTGTCTGCTGAGCATGAATTTGAATCTGGCGCTGTCGAGTACGGTGCCGGAGCCTATAATGCGTTCTCTCGGCCATCCCAGTTCCTGCAGCGCCACCCAGGTCAGCGCATCTACCGGGTTGGTAACCATAATCATGATAGCGGAGGTGTGCTGCTTTTTAATTGTTGCGCAAATTGATTTTACGATATCGGCATTTTTTCGTATAAGGTCGGTGCGAGACTGTCCCTGTGATTGTTTGGCGCCGGCGGTAACGACAATTATATCTGCGTCTTCGCAGTCGTGGTAGTCGCCGGTTTTTAACATAACCGGCGGAATGAAGGGCAGGCCGTGAGAAAGGTCCATGATTTCACCGACAACCCGTTTTTCGTCGATGTCTATCAGGGCGACCTCGCCTGCTATTGCGGTTTTGACAAGTGCATAGATATATGTTGTGCCGACGGAGCCGGCTCCTATGACGACGACTTTTCTTTGACCTGTTTTCATAGCCGATTCCTTTAAGCCTTTATGGAGATTGAATTGTCAAGTATATCAACCTCTAATTAAAATAATTTTCAAGCGGCAAACAGATTATAAATCCAGGCGAATATAGCTGCGGTGATGAAACCATCGGCGAAAGCCCATGCGGCCCCAATGATGCTTCCGGCGGGTGTTATTTTGTATCCGAGGTAGATGCGTCCCAGCAGGGTTTTTTCTCCGGTAGGTCCTTCTCTAAAGATTATCAACCATGTGAAAAGAAACACCCCCGCCGCCCAGATGATTGCGAAAGCTAATGCAAGTGACAATACATTGAGTTTCATTTTCCGGACCTTTCAATATTGCTTTTCTGCACGAATATTCTGATTTGTCATTTTACAATACTTTTTCCGGCTTTGAAGGCAATAGTTGTCATATTAGGATGGTCTTTTAAGAATTATTGACAATTTCTGATTATGGCAGAGTTTTATTTTTCTGACGATATTTAGATGTGTAAGGCGGGTTGGTAAGATACAGTTTTTTGCCGTTTCGTTTTTGGCGAGGTTGAAAAAAGTCGGTACAATGAGAAATGTGAACAAATCGGACGAGAAGCCGGTTATAGGCATATTGGGTGGGGTCGGTTCGGGCAAAAGCACGGTAGCGGCCGAATTGGGCAGGCTGGGCTGCCGCGTTATAAGTGCGGATAAAATTGTTCATAAAGTTCTTGAAAAAAAATCAATTCGTGATAAAATAGTACATAGTTTCGGAGAAACAGTGCTTGACAGTCGGGGCCGGATTGACCGTCGCAAGCTCGCCGGTGCTGCCTTTACGGCTAAAGAGAGAATATCAGAACTGAACAGTATAGTACATCCGGTCGTATTAGCACTTTGCGAAGGGCTTATTCGCAGTTATAAGGCCGAAAAGGACTGTCAGGCTATTGTTCTTGACATGCCGCTTCTGGTTGAGGTAGGTTGGGATAAGCGTTGTAACAGGCTTTTGTTCGTTGATTGTAATCGCAGCCTGCGTTATAAAAGAGCTCAGAAAAAGGGTGAATTTTCATTGAAAGAACTGCAGTTGAGAGAAGATTTTCAGATTTCTCTGGACAAGAAGGCTTCTCTCTCCGATAATAAGATAGACAACAATTCCGATTTATCGTCGCTGGCAAATCAGGTCGCACAATTTTTTGCCGGCATCGTTGAAAATTGACAAGCGGGGTTTTCGAAAGGCACTTGCTGTCTGCCATTCGTTTTAGTAACAGGGTGCATTTCCCTGCTGTCTTGTGTTCAAATCTGGAACAATTTCTTTAATCATGTTAACCTGAGTCAGACCTTTTGGAGTTATTTTCTCATGTGGAGAAGGAGTAATCATGGCTAAAGCATCAGACAAAACGACAAAAAACAAGACAACTAAAAAGCGCAAGAAGAAGCGGTCCGAGAATTCTCAGCAAAGTGCCCAAACCGCAGAAGAAAAAGCCGGCGCAACGGCGGTAGCGGAAAACCAGACAGATGCGTCAACTGAGGCCGATAAGGACAAAAAGACCCAGGCCGAAACTACACATCAGAAGTATGAACGCATCAAGCGGGGTAATCTGTATCTTACAGACCTGCAGAATCTGACTGTGCAGGAACTGCACGAGATAGCCAAAAAAGAGAGTATCAAGGAGTTCAGCGCGCTTAAAAAGCAGGACCTGATTTTCCGGATACTCAAGGAGCGTATTCGTCAGAGCGGGTTATTGTATGGAGAAGGCGTGTTGGAGGTGTTGCCGGACGGCTACGGATTTCTGCGAAATCCTCAGTACAGTTATATCGAATCTCCCGACGACATTTACGTTTCACCTTCTCAAATCAGGCGTTTTGGTTTACGTACAGGAAACGTAGTTTCCGGACAAATCCGCCCGCCGAAAGAATCGGAGAAGTATTTTGCCCTGCTTCGCGTTGAGGCAATTAACTTCAATAATCCCGAAGAGCTGGCGGAAAAAGCGGTTTTCAGCGACCTCACACCTCTGCATCCTGAAGAACGGATTATTCTTGAGACCACACCAGAAGAGTTAAACATGCGGATTATCGACATGATTACGCCGGTGGGCAAGGGGCAGCGAGGTTTGCTGGTTGCACCTCCGCGTACTGGTAAGACGATTCTGCTTCAGAAGATTGCCAATGCGATAAGTACAAACAATCCTGAAATAAGGTTGATAGTGCTGCTGATTGATGAGCGTCCCGAGGAAGTTACCGAGATGGAGCGCAAAACCGCCGACGATGTGGAAGTAATAAGCTCCACGTTTGACGAGCCTGCATCGAGACACTGCCAGGTTGCCGAAGTGGTCATAGAAAAGGCCAAGCGGTTGGTTGAATACAGTGAGGACGTTGTTATTTTGCTGGATTCGATTACCCGTCTGGCACGTGCTTATAATTCTGAGATGCCACATTCGGGCAAGATATTGACGGGCGGCGTTGATGCCGGTGCGATGCAGATGCCGAAGAAGTTTTTCGGTGCTGCCCGGAATGTTGAAGAAGGGGGTTCTCTGACTATTTTTGCGACGGCATTGATTGATACCGGCTCAAAGATGGACGAGGTGATTTTTGAAGAGTTCAAGGCCACGGGCAATATGGAGCTTCACCTCGACCGTCGGCTTGTAGACCGCAGGGTCTGGCCTGCTCTTGATATCAGCAGAAGTGGCACCCGCAGAGAAGAATTGCTGCTTGACGAAAAGGAACTCGATCTGGCGTATCGCCTTCGCAAGGTACTCAGTGACCTTAATCCGGTTGAGGCGGTAGAGTTGCTGAAGAACAGACTCGGCAAATGCAAGACCAACGCTGAGTTTCTAATGACAATGAAGCTGGATTAGTCTGCCGTTGATATCAATGGCTTTACACAGGCGGGTTTTTTCGTTAACATGAATCGCCCGAAAATGTTTTTTGTTAAAGGCGGATTCGTGTTGACGAGTAGAGTATGAGCGAACAGCTTTCAACCACATACGACCCGAAGGCCGTAGAAAAGCAGGTAAGTAAGCTCTGGTTTTCGGGTAATTATTTTCATGCAGAGCCGGCGGGTGCACAAGGGGGTGGCAGGGCGTATACAATCGTGATACCGCCTCCGAACGTAACGGCCGCACTTCACCTGGGTCATGCTCTCAACAATACCCTTCAGGATATACTAATACGGTTTCGGAGGATGCAGGGTTTCAATACACTCTGGATGCCGGGCACCGACCACGCAGGTATCGCGACTCAAACGGTCGTGGAAAAGCGCATCCTCGCGGAAGAAAACCGCCGACGAACTGATTTTGAGCGCGACGAATTCTTGCAGCGAGTTCAGGCGTGGAAGGATGAATACGAAAGGCGTATTATCAGTCAGCTTCAGGCGATGGGTTGCTCGTGCGACTGGCAGCGGACAAGATTTACCATGGATGATATGTGCGCACGGGCGGTTAGAGCAGCATTTTTCAAGCTCTTCAAAGACGGCCTGATATATCGTGGCAAGCGACTGGTCAATTGGGACCCCGCTACGCAGACAGTGCTCGCAGACGATGAAGTCGAGCATGAAACTGTAAAAGGGCACTTCTGGTATATGCGTTATCCTCTGACTGAGCCGGTAAAAGTGAAGGGGCGATTGATTGAGCACGTTACGGTGGCGACGACGCGGCCTGAGACTATGCTGGGTGATACCGCCGTTGCGATGAACCCGGTGGATACAAGAGCCGAACAGCTTCTGGGTAAAAAAGTTCGGCTTCCCATAGTCGGGCGGATTATTCCCATCATTGCGGACGAACATGTGGTTTTGCCCGAGGCGGAAAGTGAGGAGGAAAAGGCCCGGTTCTCGACCGGCTTTTTGAAGGTAACGCCCGCCCACGACCCGGACGACTGGGAAATCGGACAGCGACATAATCTCGATATCATAAACGTTATGGCGCCGGACGGGACGATAAGTGACAAGTATGGGTGGGGAGATTCCGATGAGCCGGACGCGCAGGCGCTTCTGGGGATGGATCGATTCGAGGCGCGGGAGGCGATAGTGGAGTGGTTTCGCAAGGAGAATCTGCTGGAGGATGTGCGCGAATACGTACACGAGGTTGGCCACAGCTATCGCAGTCATGTTCCGATTGAGCCTTATCTTTCGGACCAATGGTATATCTCGGTAAAAAAACCCATCGAGCATCTAAAAGGCAAATTCGACGAAGGATTAATCCAAGGCACGGATGTGCCGGAAAATTCGCTGGCGGGACTGGCGTTGAAGCCGCTGCTGGACGGCAGGTTGCGATTTATCCCCCAGCGATATGCAAAGGTTTATCAGAGCTGGCTGGAAAATCTGCGCGACTGGCCCATAAGCCGACAACTATGGTGGGGACATCAAATTCCGGTTTGGAAAATGGTTCTAACTACAGCTCACTATCAAAAAGACTATGAGCCCGATGATGCTTATATACAAAGATATTTAAGCCTTTTCGACAACTTGTTATCTATTTGCCAAATACATGAAGACGTAGATTATTACAAGTCAGAACAATTAATAGAAGGTTATTTCCCATATTATATTTGTGCTAAAACATTAAAAGCACAACAAACCCTCGACTTATTAGCCAGAATTTCAAAACACCATAGCACGTCAAAAATTAAATTAGAAAAAAAATTCAAAGTTGATAACGATGAATTTAAAGAACTATTTGGAGAAAAGGCATTTAGAGCCGCAATCGAAATAGCCTCTAAGATTATTTCTCTTACAAGAGACGAAGACGTTCTTGATACGTGGTTTTCTTCGGCTTTGTGGCCTTTCAGCACGCTGGGCTGGCCCGCCGATACGCCGGAAATGCGGACGTTTTATTCGGGTGATGTTTTATGTACGGCCCGTGAAATTATCACGCTGTGGGTTTCGCGGATGGTGATGATGGGGCAGTATTGTGCAGGTGATATTCCCTTCGGCGATGTTTATATTCACGC
>CAZGGE010000087.1:0-12536 GCA_964524285.1 uncultured Pirellulales bacterium | reverse complement strand
TCGCTAAGTGTTTTCTCTCCGCCCTGCTTCGTGCGAAAGTAATGAACCCCCACAAAACATCCCTGCCGGGCAAATTCCACCGCCGTCGCAGCACCTATACCGCTGCTCGAACCCGTAACAAGAACCTTTTTGCCCTGCATCTGTCCAAATTTCATTGTCTTCTCCCGAATCATTTATGTTGGTTTATCGATGGTTTAAATATACTTGCATGTTTATGGTAAAAGACGGTTCGTTTTAATTTATTCTTCCTGCGCCTGGCCGCTTTCAAGCCGGCCATCCTGGTCCTGATTCTGTATCTGGTCGAGCTGCAAACCCAGCCGGTCCAGCTTCTTGTTGCCTTCCTCGTACTTGTTGTAAGAGTTTCTGATGTGCGTTCCGAGCGTTTCCCAGTCCGAACCGAAAGCGGAAAACGAGGAATTGAGCCTCTTTAGGTTTTGCCGGATTTCCGCCGCCTGCTTTTCTATCTGCAATCCGTGAAGGCCCATCACCACCGTCATCAGATATGTATAAAGAAGGTTCGGAGATACCGCAATAACCTTCCGGTCAAGCGCATATTTCAAAATGTCCTGTGTGTCCCCCGCCTGCTTTACAATGGTCTCATAGTAAACGTTCTCAGCCGGTATGTACATCAATGCAAAATCCAGCGTTCCCTCCGCCGGCCTTATATAAGACGATGCAATCTTGTCTATGTGTTTGGCAACGTCCCGCAGAAACTGACGCCGGATGCTCGGCTTCTCGTTTTCGTTCTCCGTCCCGACCAGACGCTCAAAACTTGACAGCGGAAACTTTGCATCGACGGGTACCGAAAAATCCGCCAACACCACCAGCGCATCCACTTTCTGCCCATCTCGAAAACCATACTGCAGCCGATACGCCCCCTGCGGCAGTATCTGCGACAAAAGATTCTCCAGCGACCATTCGCCCATCCGCCCCCGAAGCTTGGGCGAACTCAGAATATCCTGCAGTCTCCTCACCTCGGTGCCGAGTTGAAGCATCTGCTTGTTCGTGCCCTGAAGCTCGCCGATTTGACTGTTAAGCCGGCTCAATAAATTATGACTCGACTGAAGACTCTGGGCGATATTCGACTGACCCGCCTGCAGGGACTTCTGCAAAGTCTCGGAAACCTTGTCCTGTGCATCCTTGAGCGCTTCCAGTTGCTGCTGAAGCAAACCTATCCCCGCCGCCTGACCGGCCGACTCCTCCCTGCCCGCAAAGTGCGCACTCAAAAGCCATATCAGCAGCCCCAGAATGACAACCGCCAGAACGATTACCACTACACCAAGAATTGTAGTCATTTACACCTCCTGAAATCGCACCGATTATAGAAACTGTAAACGCCCCCGTCAAAGAACATTGAGAATCACCACAAAAATCACACTTGATGAAAAGGCAAAAGGCGGTTAAGGTCTTTAAGACATTCGAAGCTCAAAGGGCTCAACGATGATAAACGCCGTTATTTTTGACTGGGGTGGCGTATTAATTGACAACCCTGCTCCGCTATTGTCGCGTTACTGTGCAGACGCCCTCGGTGTTTCCGAGCCTGAATATCGCCGCGCACACTTGAAGCACGAGCCGGAATTTATTACCGGCCGGACAACCGAACAACAGTTCTGGAACAATATGTGCACTGAACTCGGCGTCGGCAATCAACAGATAGGCCCCCTATGGGCCAGGGCATTCGCCGACTCATACCGGCCAAGACGCGAAATGCTCAGGCTGGTTACACAACTCAAAAAGAAAGGATACAAAACCGCAATCCTGTCCAATACCGAAAAGCCCTCCACGGAATTCTTCCGCGCACAGAACTACGACATGTTTGACGTGAAGGTCTTCTCCTGTGAGGCAGGCGTTGCCAAACCAAAAAGAAGAATTTACGAGATTGCACTGGGAAGATTGTCAACACATGCCCAGCAAACCGTCTTCGTCGACGACAAAAAGCAATTTACAGACGCCGCTGAGCAAATCGGAATGAACACCATTCTGTTTACAACCCCGGGTCAACTAAAAAACGAACTGACACGACTCGACGTCAAAACGGACTAAAAAATGCCCGACACCTCCGGCCCTAAATCACATCTTGTCATACTCAAAAAACCATACCTCAGAATAATTCTCGACGGCACCAAAACAATCGAGTCGCGATTCACTAAAAATAAACCGAAAATTTTCCGAAAAGTCCACCCCGGGGATATACTTTTCCTAAAAGAAAGCGCCGGGCCGGTACGGGCCACTGCTACCGTAAAAAACGTCCGATGGTTCGAAAATCTCGACCCCAGGAAAATCAGCCAACTCCAGTCAGAATACAACGACCGCATTAAAGGCGAATCAAAATACTGGCTCGGCAAAACCGATGCCCGCTTTGGCTTTCTTGTCTGGCTCAACAACGTTCGACAAATCACCCCCGTCAACATAAACAAAAAAGACTGGCGGGCGTGGGTACTTCTGACCGAAAGAGAAAATTTCGGTCTGCCGGCCCGTCTCCCATCAAAACCGCCCGTAACCGGGCACAAAAAGCAATAAACGCCGCCTCACCAAAAAGATGCAATAAAGCACCCCCCCACGACCGTCTATTATTATGAAAGTAAAAAATGCCGTTTTGGAAAGGAGACGAAAATGTACAAGAAGATTACAGCAGCTCTGGTAGCGGTCGGCCTGCTCATCGGTGCCGCCGGTCTATCAGCAAAAGAAAAAGCCGCCACCGACGAAAAACAAACACAGGACACCCTTAAGGAAGACCAGACTGCCCGCCGGCCTCTCGGCCCGGGAGGAATGCGAATGCTCCACCACTTCAACCAGTGGCTCGACCAGCTAAAAAAGGCACACGAGGAGAACGATACCGAAAAGGTCGGCAAGCTCATCGAAAAAATGGACCAGCGAAGAGAAGAAATTCGACAGAAAGTCAAGCAATGGCGTGAACGAAGAAAAGAATCAGGCAGAGGCACCCGCCCTTTCAGGAACATGCGCAGAGACAGAACCCCCAGAGGACGGGCATGGGTTGAACGCGGATACGGCCCCGGCCGGGGATTCGACAGAATGCACCGAGGTCGCGGCAGACAGGGTTACGGCGGATACGGGTATCGCCGACACGGAACACAGGCCCCTGTGCCATCCGGCCCGCCACGAGGATATGGCCGGCAGTGGAAAGGCCCGCAAAGTCGGCGACCTCCACAATACGCTCCACGACAAGGCTACCGTTACTACGGCCCATGGTGGCAGCAAACTCCGGAAGATGAATCAGATTTTGACTGGGACTGGTAAAAAGCAAAAACGATAATCAAAAACTCATAGCGCCGAGCGGTGTATCAAGATGGTGCACCGCTTTTTTAATAATACGTGAAAACGACTCTCATCTCCTCGATAGCTTCCTCAGTTCCTCCATGAAAAAATCGTAACCCTCCTTGTCCAGGGTGCCCGGCAAACCACCGGTATCCATAAAAACCCAGGGGCCCTTAGCCCTTGCGAAAATATCTGTGAGATACTCCCTTTGTTTGTCCCTGTCCCAGTCGAAAAAAAACTTATGCAATCCGCCCACGGGCACGGTGCCCATCGAGCCATGCGAATCCAGAAACGCAACCAAATCCATCGACTCATATATATCGAACGGATTCAACATGTCCACGCCAGAAGAAAGTATACTTTCGAGAATGCTGTTTATATTGCCGTGACTGTGAAGATGCACATACGCACCATGCCCGTGAGCAAGCTCACACAAACGCCGGTGCCACGGCAAAATCCATCGCCTGTAATGCTCAGGCTTTATCAGCAGGTTATCTGCCGAACCAAGGTCGTCGCAAAGAACTATACATTCCACACCACGCTTGAGCAACTGCTCCGCCGCGGCAATGTTCCAGCGACCGAGCGTGTCGATAAGCCGCTTCGTGTTCTCAGGGGCCAGCACGGTCGACATAAGAAATTCCTGGTAGTCTATACAGAAATAATGCGCCGAACTGAAAAAACCATTCAGATTGGCCGACGTCAAAAAACCCGCATCCTTGAAAAACTCCACGTCCTCGGCAATTCCCTCGTAGCGCCCGGTATCCTGCGGGTCCGGCAAATCCAGACTGTCCACCTCCGAAACGGCTTTTAACGGATAATCAAAATCGTTAAAAAAGTAAGGCTCCTTTCGCACCAGACGCTTCACACCCGTCTCACACCGCAGAACACGTTCATTTTCTTTCACCTCCAGCAACTCATAATGGAACTCTCCCGGCCCGCCGTGACCAAACGACATATTGGCACCCCAGCCTACCGTAACCACCGGCTTGTCGATAGCGTTGTTATAATTTATTGTTCTGCTGCGTTCATCGTCCGAAAGCCGCCCCCACGGATAATTGTCCTTTTCAGGAAAGGCGGAAAGATTCACCGGAAGCTCATACTCCGGATTAAGCCTCCTGGCAAGCTCCGCCGATTCAAAACCCATCAACCAGATGGGTACCTCACCAATCCCTTCCCGCTGCAACAACGAAAGCATTTTCTCACGAGGCGTCATAAGATTGCTCCTGCAAAAACTCAAAATTAACACGGTCCCGTATTGAAACCTCCAACCCGCTGCACTTCAAGCCGGTTTTTGTTGCATATTCGCGCCGTTCTGTTATCATGGCAAACCCTTCATAATCCTGATACGCTTTGCAAAGGAAATAAAAATGAAAATATCGGCAAGCTACTGGATGTTTGAGGGCGGCCTCGAAGGCCAACTACCTCCCGAAAACGCCATGCAGCAGGCAAAAGAACTCGGATTCGACGCCATCGAACTGGCCGTCGCAGGCAAAGGCGCACTCACGCATCAAACCAAAAAAGAACAGTGCACCCAAATACTCGAACATGCACAGAAAATCGGCATCGAAATCGCGGCACTCGCCTCCGGCGAAAGCTGGTCCGCCTCGCCGACCGCCAACGACACGAACACCAGGCACTATATCATCGACTTTACGTGCAAGGCGCTGCAAATCGCAAACTGGCTCGGTACGGATGCTTATCTGTTCGTACCAGGAGCAGTCGACGTCTTTTTCCTGCCGGACTCCGAAGTCATCCCATACGACACCTGCTGGCAGCGGGCCTGCGAATCGGTAAAACAAATACTGCCCACCGCAGAAAAAACCGGCGTCGACCTCTGCATCGAAAACGTATGGAATAAATTTCTGCTCAGCCCCCTTGAAATGCGCAGCTTTATCGACTCCTTCGACTCCGACTCCGTAAAATCATACTTCGACGTCGGAAATGTCCTGCTCACCGGATACCCCGAGCAGTGGATTAGAATCCTCGGACCGCGAATAAAAAGAATACACGTAAAGGACTTCGACAAATCTATCGGCACCGCCGAAGGCATGAGAGACCTGCTCGAAGGAGACGTCGACTTCGAAGCAGTTAAAAAAGCTCTCGCCGATATTAATTACGACGGCTACGTAACAGCCGAGATGATACCCTGCGAACCGGGGAGACCGGAAAAAACTGCAAAAGCAATGAAACAAATCTTCAAATAACAGGAGCAAAAAATGCCTAAAGTAGCAATCACCGGCCTGGGCTTTATGGGCAGAATGCACTACCGGGTCTTTCAGGAAATACCCGACGCACAACTCGTTGCTATCTGCGACTCCGACGAAAAAAGGCTAAAGGACACCACAGGAAAGGCGGGAAACGTTCCCGGCGCCGACAAACCCCTCGACCTTACCGGCATAAACCTGTACACCGACTTCGACGAAATGCTCGAAAAAGAACAGCTCGACGCCGTTACCATTGCCCTGCCTTCTTACCTCCATCGGGACTACACCATCAAGGCACTCGACGCAGGCGTCAATACCTTCTGCGAAAAACCAATGGCCATCGACCTCGAACAGTGCCGACAGATGATAGAGGCCGCTGAAAAAAACGGCAAAATCCTTCAGGTAGGTCATTGCTTACGCTTCTGGCCCGAATACGAGAAAACAAAACAGATGCTCGAAACCGGCGATTACGGAAAAGTAAAAGCCGCGACCTTCCAGAGACTGAGTCTGCCGCCAACATGGTCGTGGGACAACTGGCTCCTCGATGGAAAAAGAAGCGGCGGCGCCCTGCTCGACCTGCACATCCACGACGCCGACTACATACAGTACGTTTTCGGCCTGCCCAAAGCCGTCTCCGCACACGGCGTAAAAGGCCCCAGCAACCACTACGACCATGTCGTAGCTTCATACATCTACGACGACCCCAAGGTCGTTACCGCAGAGGGCGGCTGGGTCATGACACCAAGCTTCGGATTCGAAATGAGCTTCAATATAATCTGCGAAAAGGCAACTTTCGTCTACGACTGCACCAGACAGCCGCCGTTCAAAGTCTGCCTTACAAAAGGCGAACCAGTTATACCCGAAGTTGAAAAACATGACGGATACCACAGGGAGATGATACACTTCTTCAAAAAAATCGCCGGCGAGGACGTACCCGACATAATGACACCGCAGCAATCCTTCGACTCAATAAAGCTAATCCTTGCCGAAAGTAAATCCATCGAAACCGGAAAGGAGATTTCTCTAAAATGATTAAAGCAAACGACTGGCCCGTCGCCGTCTGTTCCTGGTCTCTCGGAAACGACTTCCAGAAACTAAACGAACTCGCAGAGCAAACCTCAATCTCACACATCCACCTCGACCTCGGACCCACACTCACCAACGACGGGAAAACCTACCTCGAAAATATCCAGTATCATAACTGGACCGTTACCGCCGCCATGATTGGTTTCCCCCAGGAAGACTATTCCTCGCTGCAGGCAATCAAGCAGACCGGGGGAATAATTCCGGATGAACAATGGGAAGAAAACAAAAAAAGAGTGGCGGACGCCCTGTACGTTACCGCAGAACTCGGCCTTAAATTTCTAACCTTCCACTTCGGATTCCTCGAAACCACCGACCCAGCTCAGAAAAAGAAAATCTACGACCGCGCAAACGTCCTCGCAGACGAAGCACAGAGAAAAGAGGTACAGCTTCTCATGGAGACAGGCCAGGAAACTGCCGACGAGCTTCGCGAATTCCTCGAAGGCCTCAGCCGGCCCGAACTGGCCGTCAACTTCGACCCCGCAAACGTCATTCTATACGACAAGGGCCAACCCATCGAAGCACTCAACACACTCGCACCCTGGATAAAACACGTCCACATAAAAGACGCAAACAGAACAAAATCGCCCGGAACCTGGGGCGACGAAGTACCCTGGGGAGACGGACAGGTAAACCAGGACCGGTTCCTCAATGCACTCAAAAAAATCAACTACCAGGGCGCCCTCGCCGTCGAACGCGAAGCCGGGGACGACAGATTCGCCGACATAAAAACCGCCGTACAAAGACTACAACAGTTAAAACAGTAAATATATTATCCAAATTACTCCATAAGGCGATAACATGGCTGAAGTACAAATCATCCGCCTCGTAGGCGACGAGAAAAGAACCGCCGATACCATACAGGGCGTCTCCAGACACTGGCAGGGACAAAAGGAATCATTCCTCTTTATCAGCCCGCACGATGACGACATCGTCGTAGGGGCAGGCCTGTTCATACAGCAGGCCGTCAGCGAAAACGTCCCCGTCCACATACTTATCGTTACCGACGGCTCAATGGGATACTGTAGCGCCGAAGAGCAGAAAAATATTGCCGATATAAGAAGGAATGAAACCTACCGCTGCTATCAAAGCCTCGGCGTACCAAAAGAAAACATATACTGGCTCGGCTTTCCCGACTGCCGGCTAAACCTCTACCGTGGAAGAAAAACCGCCGAACCAGACGACCCCGTCATCAAGGGCTTCACGGGCCTGCAGAACGCCTTCACATATTACCTCAGAAAAGTTAAACCCAAACAGTGCTTCCTGCCGACCTCAAGCGACCTGCACCCCGACCATCGTTACGTACACTCGGAACTGCTCATCAGCATGTACCACGCCACCGGCGCAATCTGGCCGGAAATCGGAACACCTCTCGAAACAACTCCATACATACACGAAATCGCCTGCTACTGTAACTTCCCCGAACCGCCGCAGCTAAGAATCAAAACCCCGACAGAAATGCTCAAAAAAAAGCTCGACGCAATCGCCGCCTTCCAGTCGCAAAGACAAATCACCTCCGTACTAAACATAGTCAAAGGCGCCGGCCCGGTCGAATACATAAGAGAGCTAAAGTTCAAACTCTACAACCCAAACGAATACAAAATCCTCTTCGAGGAACCCGGAACCTTCAACTTCGTACATTAATCCTAAACCGCCCCAACCCGTGCGCCCCCAGGCTATTAAAATTCATCCTGTTCATGGTGAACCCGGACGTTCACACGCCCCTCGTCCTCTTGTTCACCGTATACCTGCTTTTCCATTCGCCTTATCGCAAGGTAAATCCTCACGCCCGTAGCAACACAACCAGCCCCCGCAATAAAAAACAACAATGCCGCCAGCAGGGCAAACAGCCGCGGAAGCGCAAATATCAACAAACCGAATCCGAAAAGCAGCATGCCGACAATGAATACACCAACCGCCACACCACGGGATGCCTGCGAAAACGCATTACCAAAAAACCTTGTCGGCATATTCTCAATCTCAAAAAAAACAAAAGCGGGCCCCAAAAAAGAGCCCGCTTCACCAATCAGACATTAATACATGCCGCCTCCCGGAGGACCGGCAGGTGCCGGCTCTTTCTTCTCGGGTATCTCACTAACTATCGCATCCGTTGTCAACAGCAAAGATGCTATTGACGCCCCGTTCTGAAGAGCCGCACGCTCTACCTTCGTCGGCACTATTACCCCGAACTCTATCATGTCTCCGTATCGCTTGCCAACAGCCTCATAACCGTAGTTCACGTCGCTGTTCTCTATCACCTTCTGAGCCACGATAGACCCGTCAAGGCCGGCATTCTCGGCTATCTGCTTAATCGGTGCAACCACCGCCCGACGCACAATATCAACGCCTATCTTGGCGTCACCCTTGACCTTCACCTTATCAAGCGCCTTTAAGGCACGAAGCATAGCCACACCGCCGCCGGGCAGAATTCCCTCCTCTACCGCGGCCCGGCAGGCGTGAAGTGCATCCTCAACGCGAGCCTTCTTTTCCTTCATCTCGGCTTCCGTCGCCGCTCCAACCTGAATCTGGGCAACGCCGCCGCTGAGCTTGGCCAGCCGTTCCTGAAGCTTCTCAATATCGTAATCACTTGTTGAAGCGTCTATTTCTCTTTTAATCTGTTCTATCCGACCCTTAATGTCCGCTGTACTTCCCGCACCCTCGATTATTGTCGTTGTTTCCTTGTCGATTACCACACGCTTGGCACGGCCAAGCTGTTTCAACTCCAGATTCTCCAACTGCAAACCGAGGTCCTCGAAGATGGCATCACCGCCGGTCAGCACCGCTATGTCACTCAATAACGCCTTGCGCCTGTCGCCGAACCCCGGTGCCTTTACCGCAGCAACCTGCAAAACGCCGCGAAGCTTGTTAACTACCAGCGTCGCAAGCGCCTCGCCCTCAACGTCCTCGGCAATTATCAGCAAAGGCCTGCCCTGTTTGCTAACCTTCTCCAGCAGTGGTACCAGAGACTTTACCGAACTGATTTTCTTCTCGTGAACAAGAACGTAAGGCTTTTCCAGCTCAACAGTCATGTTCTCGGCCTTGGTCACAAAGTGCGGACTCAGATAACCCTTGTCGAACTGCATACCCTCGACAAGCTCCACGTTTGTTTCCAGAGATTGGCCTTCTTCGACCGTTATTACGCCGTCCTTGCCAACCTTGTCCATCGCCTCGGCCAGCTTTCTGCCTATTTCCGCATCCTGGTTCGCAGAACACGTCGCAACCTGCTCTATCTGCCTGCTCGAATTCACCTGGATACTCATGTTATGAAGCTCGTCGACGATTGCATCTACCGACGCATCAATGCCCTGCTTCACCTGCATCGCATTGGCACCGGCCGTGATGTTCTTCAAACCTTCGTTGAAGATGCTCTCAGCAAGAATCGTCGCCGTGGTTGTACCATCGCCGGCCACGGAAGACGTCTTCGATGCAACCTCCTTGACCATCTGGCTGCCCATGTTCTCGTAAGGCTCCTCCAGCTCTATCTCCTTGGCAACCGTAACACCGTCCTTGGTAACCGTCGGAGAACCAAAGGATTTCTCCAGTATTACGTTACGCCCGCACGGGCCGAGGGTTATCTTAACCGCCTGCGCCAGCTTCTCCACGCCCTCGCGAATATTCGTCCGCGCTTCCGCTCCAAATGCTATCTTTTTAGCTGCCATATTTCATAAACTCCTTCTTTTGAGAACCTGATTCTTAATCTAAAACAACTTCGTATAACTATACCCTAATCGTCGATAATTGCAAGGATATCCGACTCACTCATAATCAGATGTTCCTTGCCCCCTATCTTCACTTCGGTGCCTGCGTAACTGGTAAAAAGCACCTTGTCGCCCTTTTCCACCTGTAGTTTCTGAACGCTGCCGTCATCGAGCTTTTTGCCTTCACCTGTCGCCGTAACCTTGCCCCGCTGCGGCTTCTCTTTGGCTGTGTCGGGCAATACTATGCCGCCTGCCGTTTTGCTCTCTGCCTCCAGACGTTCTACCAGAACTCTGTCTCCTAATGGCTTAATCTTCATCTTGCCTTGCTCCTTTCATAAACCTCGTTATCGTTAATTCGTCAAAACAAAATGTACATTTATATCATGTTATCGCAGGTTTGAAACCTGCGCCTTACTGCTTTTCCGATTCCGCCTCGGCCTGCTCGGCCTCACCCTGAAATATCCGGCTGTCATACTTCTTAACAAAAAGTCGGTTCAAAACTCTCCGCAACAAAATCATATCTACCGGCTTGCCCAGAACACCGAACACATCAAGCTCCAGAGCTTTGCCGAGCATCCGCTCGTCAACTTCCCTGGCCAACACAATGCAAGGCAGAACAGGATAATCAACACGTATCAACCGTACCGTTCCAAACCCGTTCAGGCCCTCGCAGTCAACGTCCACTATCGTAGTATGAATCCGGCGTTCTTCGATGATGTTCATAAACTCACCATCGTCCCCGGCCACCAGAAGATTTACTCCGCAAGGTCGGAATATATCATCCAGCGCCCTCGGCCAGGCCCACTCCGCCTCGCTCGCCAGGATGTTTATCTCTTCGTCTTTTGACAGACTCGGCATCATAACTAAGAAATAACTGCAAATAACGTGCCACCAGCCATCAACATTGTGCCCCCTTCCTAAGTCTAATCAGTTCAAGTCTTTAGGACATTCGCCGCCGTCAGGTACCATCTGTCAAAACTCACCCCCAACTGCCATCTCGGCAGTGCTAAACTCCCTGCAATCACCATAAATCATTCAAATCAATAACCGACAAGCAGCCAGCACTGCGCTACAAGGGTTTCGGACATCCCCCGGGTTTTGAGAACTTCATCGCCGAACCGCTTCGACCAGCTCACGCGGACACTCCTTGGCCATCCGCACCAGGTCGTCAAACGGCAGTTCAATAATATCGTCATAGTCGGCGGTTGAAAGAAACGCCAAATCATCGGGGTCGCCCTCCGGCCAACTACAGGATGTGTCATTCGCCCACCACGGCGTGTTGCAGGCAAAAAAGCTGCTGCCCGTAAAATCCACGTTTTGTATCATCGACCACCACCAGTTCTGATCAACGAACTCATTACCGCGAACAACAGCATCCCTGAATTCCGCCACATCAAAGTCACTATAGAAAACCGCTCCGTCACGGTCCATCACATTGCAACTGAACTGAACATCGGGAAAAACCTTATTGGCACTAATCTTTATCTCGTCGAATCGGCAGCCGAGCACCACAACATCCTTCCTCTCGCCGGGTGTGTCAAAGCCCATAAAATGAAACATGTCCCCCCGGATATTTGTACCCGGCAAAGTGCCCTTGTACCTGCCGTCAAAGTGACAATCCAGAAACAAGCCGTGCCTGACATAATTGTCCGAACAAGGCTCGATATCAAAATGATACAGTCCCCAAAGTGACCCGAACCGGCAATTGATGAACACAAAATTCTCGTCACTGCCCACAATTGAGGCTACGTTGCGATTGCCCCTGTCGAACTCGCAGCCGATAACTCTCAGACCGCTCGAACCATTGAGATACATCGCATCGTATCGACCCTCAACTGCCTTGACGTTTTGAACGAGCCCGTTCACAGAACCAATCGCCTTGATTACATACCAGGATGTGGAAGCGCCGGGATTCTGATTATTCTTGTAATCCGCCCACCAGTTATCGCCCGAGTGAGCCTCATCAACCGTGCCGTAGGCCGTCAAATCGCGAATCGCCGAACCCGTGCCCGTAACCCGCAAAAGCACATTACCCGCCGCAGCCCGGATAACCGTATCGTCAATGCCGTCTCCCATAAAGGTAACTCCGTCCTTGACGGAAATGTTCGCCAGCTTATAAACACGCTGACCCGGCAGGTAAACTGTGCCGCCCCCCTGCCCGCGAAGATAGTCGATGGCTGCCTGTATGGGGCCGCTGTCGTCGGACCAGCCGTTGCCGTAAGCATTGCGATAATATATGTCGTAAACTGTCAGGTCTTGGGTTACATTCAGAAAT
>CAZGGE010000086.1:2575-12587 GCA_964524285.1 uncultured Pirellulales bacterium | reverse complement strand
GGCGCTGCGCTCATAGCTGTAGAAAGTGAAAAACTTCCCCTGCAATCTGTGTCGGGTTACCTGCTTTCTGATTCGCCACCACACCTGACTGTCTGCATTTCCGTTATCCGTGTCAAATCGATGGTCGGTCGTGCCGAAAAAGTCCAGCCCCGCCGCTTCGATGGCGTACCTGTATGCGTCATCGACCGAGCCGTCATACATTGTAAGGCATTGTGATAAATCGGTGTGGCGATGCAGTTCACCGAAGACCAGTTTATATTCCTTGTCGGCGAGCAACTTTCCTTGCGGTTCTGGATATGGTTTAACTTCATCGGCAATTTTAACCGGCCTGGCCTCTGACAGTGTTGCTTTTGTTAATTGTGCAGGTTTCGCAGGTGCCTCAATAGAGGCAATTGCCACACCTCTGGGCTTTGGGTCGTCAAGTCTGTCGGTACGTCCGACTGTAAAAGCCGCGACCGGCCCCTGCGGGCCTTGCGCAACGCATAATCTCTGCATCCCGTCTCTTTGATGAATATCGAAGGCGAAAAGTGAGGACCAGCGGTCGGCCTGAAAATTGCGGGCGTAAAGCTGCCAGCCGTGCTCAATATGGTGCGGCAGTTGAGCTTCCTGCATGCGCGGCGCATAAAAATGACGATATACCACCCAAAGCCGACCATCCGAATCGAAAAAAAGTTTGCCTCGCTCGTAAAAAACGCCCAGTTTTTTCAGGCCGGCCCTTTTATTTGCATGTTCCCGGATTTTCTTAAAGGCCGGCATCGGCAACTGATTGGCAAGTTTCCGCACTGTGCCGTCGGGTTTTATCTGTGCTGTGTGGAGGCTGCGAAATTTATGCAGCGGCCCGTGGTCGTCTCGCATTGTGCTCTCAAGGGCTTTCCCTTTATATGGCCCACCCCAGTTTACGCTACCCTCTTCCCAGAGAAGATACATTTGCCCCGAGCCGTCACAGGCAAGCTGTGCGCGTCCCTGGAAGGCAGGGCCGTCGGCGACGGTGAAGATATGTCCCCATCTTCCTTTTGTGAGCCATCGGGTTACTACATTGAAGCTCTCCGCATCGTGGGTGTCCCATGCAATACAGATATTGCCTTGCGGCTCTGCTGCTATGGATGGGTGCCAGTCGCCCCGCGGCGATCTGCTTATAACCTCGACCGGCTCAATCCGGTTTGGGTCGCCGGCCCTGATATGACGTGCAAGGATGTCGAATTGCCCGCCGCGGTCTCCCTGCCATACCACCCACAAACCCTCTTTGTTGTCCGCTGCGGTACTGTGGTTAATGTCGTTGCCGGTGACCCAGCTCAGGCAAACCGGTTTGAATTTGGTGAATTGTCCGTTCTCGTTGACGATTACGCCGGCAAAGACATCCCACTGGGTGTTTTGGTGGTCCGGCATTTCGTAGCTAAGCCACAGCCTGCCGCCCGAATCGACAGTGATGGTCGGATTATCATAGCCGCCGCAGCTTGTAGTAACCCGTTTACGTTGTATCCACTTGCCGTCTCTGCGTTGGCCGACATGGATATGGTCGCCTTTGCCAGGCACAAACTCCATCCAGGCAAGCCATAAATCCCCGCGGACATTTATTATGCACGCGTCATAAAATTCCTCACTGCCTAATACCTCAGCGGAGAAAACCTGTTCCGGCTGGTCATAAAGGTAAATTTCTTCGGCGTTATCATGCGTATCCGCCGATTGAGCCGAAAAGCAAAAGATTATTGCCGGTACAGCCGCAGAAATTAGTTTTGAGAAAATCGAACTTACATTTTTCAATTGGTTACCCTCAAGAAAATAAAAGAACGAACGTTTCCTATAATCTCATTATACTCGAATGACCGCCGTAACGGAATCCGCTGTCGGTAAGAAAAGGCCAAGTCAATCGTTAGAGCTTCAGCCGCATTTTAGATACCAGATGGTGGGCGAGCCGGGTCGGTTCAGGCAGGCGGAACTTCACCACGCACCGAAGCGTGATTTCAATAGCATCCTGAAGGCGGCACAGGTTGCCTACTGAGATAAACAGCGGCTTTACATTATCCCGCGTCCTGAGTACCGCCCCGATGGTATCTTCGTTATCTTTAAGAATGGTAAAGCCTCCCTTTTTAAGAGGCGGCTCGCTGAACGTCTCCACCAGTCTGCTTTTGGCACATCCTATGGTTGTAGTCTCAAAAAAAAGGCCCAGATGAGCCGCCAGCCCAAGACGACGGGGATGAGCAACGCCTTGTCCGTCCACCATAAAAACGTCGGGTTTGAACTTGAGCTTTTGCACCGCTGCGATGCAGCACGGTGCCTCGCGAAAGGAAAGCAGCCCGGGTATGTAAGGAAAGTTCACTTTGCGGGTAGACGACCCGGTTTCTACAGTCTCAAAATCGGGCAGCCGAAGAACCACAACCGCTGCTGTTATCCTGCGTCCGTCTTTGCTGAACGCACAATCAAGCCCTGCGATTAGTTCAGGCTTTTTCCTGACTGCCTTGAATCGCACTTTACAGGCCAGCCGGCTTTGCAGTTGCCGTGCCTGCTGATAAGAAAGGTTCCACTTATGCAGTTGTCGGATTTTCATTCTCCGGGACCTGTAACTTGCCGTCGATGAAATGTATCCGTATCAAAACCACTGCGGGAGGTCAAGCTTGTGATTTTGAAACACCTTTTACGGTTTGCTCTCGCTTGTTCGGCAAAAGGTTTTTGCTGCGATTTGATTTTTTTGCTACAATGAAGAGTTTGGGTTTTTGCTGAAATTTCCGGTATAGCTGTTGAGCCTGACTTTGACAGGAAAGCCAAATGTCGCAAAAAGCGGAAAAAGCAATTCGAATAACCGGTGCCTCCGAGCACAACCTCAGGAATATCGATCTGAGCCTGCCGCGAGACAAGCTGGTGGTCATCACGGGGATAAGCGGCTCGGGAAAAAGCTCGCTGGCTTTCGACACAATTTATGCCGAGGGCAAACGAAAGTACGTAGAGTCGCTCAGTACATACGCCAGGCAGTTTCTGGAGCAGGTACAGAAGCCTGCCGTTCGTGAAATCACCGGCCTGCCCCCTACAATTGCAATCGAACAAAGAGGCGGCAGCAGCAATCCACGCTCGACAGTAGCTACGACTACGGAAATTTACGACTATTTCAGGCTTCTTTTTGCCCGCGTGGGCACGCCTCATTGCTGGGTTTGCGGAAGACAAATCACCAGCCAGCACTCGACGCAGATTGTCGATTCCATACTCGCCAGGCCCGCCGGCACTAAAATTCAGGTTTGTGCTCCGCTGGTTCGCGGCAAAAAAGGAGAGCATAAGGACGTTTTTGTGCGCGTACAGCGAGAGGGTTTTGTTCGCGTTCGTGTTGACGCAAGCATCTATGATGCCAAAAGCGTCCCCACATTGAACAAAAGAAAGAAGCACGATATAGAGGTAGTTGTCGACAGACTGGTCATAAAGGACGAAATCCGTGTTCGCCTTGCAGACTCCGTGGAGACCGCACTTAAGCTTAGCGGAGGAACCGTACTCTTTCTTCTCCAGCGGCCTGCGGAGGCGAAAACCTCGAAGAGCGCTTCCGATTGGGAGAAAGCCATATACAGCGAGAAATTCGCCTGTCCAGAACATCCGCAGGCATCGCTTGAAGAGCTGTCTCCCCGCCTGTTCAGCTTCAACAGTCCTTACGGAGCGTGTAAAAGCTGCGACGGCCTCGGGACAATCCTTGAGTTCGACCCCGACTTAATCGTTCCCGATAAGAAGGCATCGCTGGAAAACGGTGCTGTAGTGGCTTGGCGAAAAGGTGGAAAACGAATGAATATCTACTACAATCGCCTCATCAAAAGTTTTTGCAGAAACATGGGCGTCAGCAAGGCAATTCCTTTCGAGCGAATCCCTGCCGATGCAAAAAGAATTCTGATGTACGGAACCGCTTCCGCCGACGTGCGTAAATACGGCATTTCGTTCGAGGGTGTGATACCCAATCTCACCCGTCGCTGGGATACCACAAAAAGCGATTCGGTCAAAGCCAGACTACACGGATATTTGTCAGAACAACCGTGTCAAAGCTGCGGCGGTGCAAGGCTCAGGCCCGAAGCAATGGCGGTAACTGTAGGAGAAAAAAATATACACCACCTCACGCAAATGAACATCGAAAGAGCGATGAAGTTTTTCAGCAAACTTGAACTCGATAAAGAAAAAAGTATTATCGGGGCGGATATATTGAAAGAGATAAAGGCACGTTTGAAGTTTATGGTTGATGCGGGCCTGGGTTATCTGACTCTGGACCGCCGGAGCAGCACGCTGGCAGGCGGCGAGGCACAGAGAATCCGACTTGCTACGCAGGTCGGAAGCGGACTCGTAGGCGTCTGTTACGTCCTCGATGAACCTACCATAGGACTGCACAAAAGAGACAACGACCGCCTGCTCGGAATACTGCATAAACTTACCCGGCTCGGAAACACCGTTATTGTCGTCGAACACGACGAGGATGTCATAAAGAACGCAGAATACATAATAGATATCGGCCCGGGAGCCGGCGCATACGGCGGTAATGTCGTCGCACAGGGACAGTTCGATGACGTTGTCAATTGTCCTCAATCTGTAACAGGTCAGTATCTAAGCTATCGCAAAAAAATTGTTTTACCTTCACGAAGACGCAGGTACAGTCTGCGAAGATGTATCGAGGTAAAAGGGGCAGCAGAGAATAACCTCAAAAGCATCGATGTCAAATTCCCACTGGGAATTTTTACATGCGTTACGGGCGTGTCAGGCTCTGGTAAGAGCACACTTGTAAGCCAGGTTCTCTTGAGAGGGATCCGCAGGAGGCTTTACAACTCGGGCGACAAACCGGGACGTCACAAAAATATCCTCGGAATCTCGCAAATCGATAAAGTCATAGAGATTGACCAGTCGCCTATCGGAAAAACCCCGAGGAGTAATCCCGCCACTTACACCGGCGTTTTTGACGAAATAAGAAGACTGTTTTCGAAAACAAGGGAAGCCAAAATTCGAGGTTATAAACCCGGCCGCTTCAGCTTCAACGTCAGGGGAGGAAGATGCGAATATTGCAGGGGACAGGGAACCAAGAAAATCGAAATGCATTTCCTTCCGGATGTCTACGTTATATGCCAGAACTGTAAAGGCGCAAGATACAATCCCGAAACCCTCCAGATAACGTACAGAGGTAAAAATATCGCCGACATCCTCGATATGAGAATAGAAGATGCGGCATCGTTTTTCGCAAATTTCCCTACAATTTTGCGGCTTCTGCGTATGCTGAACGACGTGGGGCTTGGTTATATGCGACTCGGGCAGTCTTCTACTACCCTGTCGGGCGGTGAGGCCCAGCGCGTAAAACTCGCTTCGGAACTCGGTAAAGCCGCCACAGGACATACGCTATACGTGCTCGACGAGCCTACCACGGGTCTGCACTTTGCGGATATTCATAATCTGCTTAGCGTTCTTCAACGACTCTGCGATATGAGAAATACGGTGGTGGTAATCGAGCACAATCTCGACGTGATAAAAATGGCGGATTATATTATCGACCTCGGTCCGGAAGGTGGAGACGACGGCGGTAAGGTCGTCGTGGCCGACAAACCCGAAGAGGTCGTGAAAAATGAAAAAAGTTATACCGCACAATATCTAAAGGCAAAAATAGAAGCGGATAAAAAAACCACAAAAACAAAAAAGCGCAAAAAACTAAGGGCTTCCTGATGACCCCACAGACATTGAAATGGACAGGTGGTGTCGACGGCTTACTCGAGCTTGTCGACCAGAGGCAGTTACCCGCCGATTTCGTCAAAATCCGTTGTACAAACGTCGACTCTCTGTACCAGGCCATAAAAACCCTTGCCGTCCGCGGTGCTCCTGCCATTGGTGTTGCCGCAGCATACGGCCTGGTGCTCTCTTTGCAGAATTCGACCCGGGGCTGCAAAATCTCCGAATCCACAGATTCCCTCAAAAAAGCATCTGATTATCTTGCTTCTTCAAGGCCGACGGCAGTGAATCTTTTCTGGGCGATGGAACGGGTCAGTCGGGCAGCCGAAAAATTCGCAGCGAAAAACCCTCATGCTGATATTAACGAATTAAGAAAAATTGTGCTCGACGAGGCACACGCAATTTGCCGGCAAGACCGGCGAATGTGTCGGCAAATCGGCCTGAACGGCGAAAAATTCATCGCCGACGGCACCGGTGTCCTCACGCATTGCAACGCGGGCGCACTTGCCACCGCAGGACAGGGAACCGCTTTATCAGTCCTTTTCGAAGCCCACAAAAAAGCTAAACGCTTCAAAGTTTATGCCGACGAAACCCGCCCTCTTCTCCAGGGAGCAAGACTTACCGCCTGGGAATTGATTCAGGCGGGCATAGAGACTAACGTTATATGCGATAACATGGCGGGCTGGCTTATGAAACAGGGAAAAGTTCAGGCGGTCGTAACAGGTGCCGACAGAATCGTCGCAAACGGTGATGCCGCCAACAAAATCGGCACTTATAGCCTGAGCATTTTGGCTGCCGCCCACAATATCCCCTTTTATATCGCCGCACCCTCCAGCACTTTCGACCTTAAGATAAAGACCGGCAGCGATATTCCTATCGAACTGCGTTCATCACAGGAGATAAAAACCTTGTTCGGCAGACAAATAGCACCTGAAACGGCCGACGTTTATAATCCGGCTTTCGACGTTACAGATGCTCGTAACATCACTGCAATTATCACTGAAAGGGGAGTTATTGAAAAACCCAACCCCGAAAGCGTCGCAGGGCACCTCAAATGACGAAGCTTGTGATGGTTTAACAACCCGGACTAATTGACGGCCACAACTTCTTTTACGTCCGGCAAGTTCTCTTTGAGCAGCCTTTCGATTCCATGTTTGAGGGTCATCTGCGCGCCGGGACAACCCGCACATGCCCCTTTGAGTCGTACTTTGACCGTTTTATCCGCGTCTGTGCCAACCAGCTCCACATCACCGCCGTGGCTCTGTAAATTGCCTCGCACCGCCGATATCACCTCGCGTACCTTGTCTTCAAAGGTTTGTTCTGCGTTCTTTTCGTCGCAACCGCAGTTTTCACACATTTAGCTTCTCCTTAATCTAATCCAGAGCCTGCTTATTATACTCATTTCTTCTGCTGTTGGTACACTTTTGTCGTACGGTTTTTGGATAATATTGTTTCCAGCAAAAATAGTTACCGCATTTTTTCGATAAAAAACTATTGAACAACTTTGATGAAAGTGTATAATTATCTATATGAAAACGATTTGTAAAGCTCGTTGTAAAAGTCGCAGATTCACCGGCTTATTGACCCCCCTATTGGGCCTCTAAGGCCCAAATACCCTCACCCCACACACAAAAATTGTTTTTCCTGTTTTTCTGCTGTATTCACAGCTTTTCAGCCGATGCCTTTAATGGCTGAGGAAAACCTTAAGAGCTTACAAGCAAAGTGTTTAGGAGCCGACAAAATGCCGGACAAAATCACAATATTCGATACGACCTTACGCGACGGCGAGCAATCGCCCGGCGCTTCGCTCACCATAGCCGAAAAACTTGAAATTGCCCGTCAGCTTGCTTTGCTGGGAGTAGACGTGATAGAGGCCGGCTTCCCCGTCTCCAGCAAGGCACAATTCGAGGCCACAAACCTCGTCGCCAAAGAGGTGCAGGGGCCCGTAATTGCCGGTCTGGCAAGGACTAACGAAAAAGACATTGAAGCAGCCGCAAAGGCCGTTGCACCTGCCGAAAAGAAACGAATACATACCTTCATCGCCACTTCGCCGGTGCACATGGAGCATAAGCTGAAGAAAAGCCCATCCGAGGTGCTTAAAATGGCTGAGGTCGCCGTCAGAACGGCAAAATCCTTTACGGATGACGTAGAATTCTCACCTGAAGACGCCTGCCGAAGCGAAATCCCCTTTTTAATGGAGATACTGACGGCAGCTATCGAGGCGGGCGCTACCACACTTAACATACCCGATACGGTGGGTTATGTGTTGCCTTACGAGTACGGCAGGCTTATCGCAAAGCTCAGGGCTGATGTGCCGGGAATTGGAAAATGTACCATAAGCACTCACTGCCATAACGACCTCGGAATGGCGGTGGCTAATTCGCTGGCGGGCGTGAGAAACGGCGCCAGGCAGATTGAATGTGCGGTCAACGGTCTGGGCGAGAGGGCGGGAAATGCGGCTCTTGAAGAAATTGTAATGGCAATACATACAAGGCGGGATTTCTTCGCCTGCGATGCCGACGAAAACTCCCTTCTCAACATCAATACCCGGGAAATTTACCGCACCAGCCAGTTGGTATCACGACTTACAGGCTTTTTGATTCAGCCCAACAAGGCAATTGTCGGCGCCAATGCCTTTGCACACGAATCCGGCGTGCACGTGGACGGCGTGCTGAAAAAACGCTCCACTTACGAAATTATGACGCCCGAGACCATCGGGCTGAGCGGTTCGAGGATGGTGCTCGGCAGGCATACCGGCAGGCACGGTTTCATCGAAAGGTGTCAGCAAATGGGGTATAAACTCAGCGACGTTGAGCTTGAGCAGGCGTATGAGCGTTTCAAGGAAATAGCGGACAAAAAGAAGGAAGTGTTCGACGACGATATCGCAGCCATAATAAACGACGAGATTCGTGCGGTGGAGCATATTTACGAATTGCAGTACCTGCACGTAGCGAGCGGGACGGGGACGCTGCCGACAGCGAGTGTGAAGATAAAGGCCGGTGATGGAGTCAGGCAGGCTGCCGCCTGCGGCGACGGGCCGGTCGATGCCGCTTACGAGGCAATCAGGGAGGCGACCGGATTGTCGCCTTCGCTGGAAAACTATTCGATACGTGCTGTTACCAGCGGCAAAGAGGCTCTGGGCGAAGCAACCGTGAAGATAAAAAGCGATGGTAAGATTTTTGTTGGCCGGGGCGTGTCCACGGATATTATCGAGGCCAGTGCCAAGGCATACGTGGATGCTATTAACCGAATGGTATCGGCAGAGCAAAAAGGCGAAAGCGAAACGGCCGGCGAGCTTTGAGGTAAGTCAAATATTATTCCAACTGTGTTTAATAGTTGCGTTGGCGAAACGCTGATTTGTTACGAAACGCATCTTATCCTGTCGCTTCCGGGTCAGGGGAGTCAGGTCGTAGTTAAAAGAGTAATTCCGGTTGGTATTATTCTCCTGGCTGACGGCATCGCGGCTGAGGTTATTGAAAAGCGGTTCTCAGGGGACAAAGGCGTTTTCGTAATGTCTTAGCTGTAAAGTTTCGTCAGCAACTATGCTCACTACGTCGAATCGCATGGGGCGCTCTTCGATACGCTCTGCTTTAAGAAACCATTTTGCCGTTCTGATTAGATGGCGTTTTTTTGTTTCGGTTATGACCGATTCCACGGGTTGAAAGTTTTCGTCAGTTCGGGTTTTTACCTCTACGAAGACAATAGTTCCGTTTTTATCGACCATTATCAAGTCGATTTCGCCGGCTTTGCACGAGTAATTTCGGCAGAGGGTGCGGAGGCCTTTTGATTCGAGGAATTTTCGGCAATAATTTTCACCCCACCGTCCGAGTTTATTGCGGTCATCCGGCCGTTTTTTTCTTTTGAGCAGCCACCCAAACAATTTCAGTCCACCCCCGGGTTTATTTTTTTATGGTATGCCGGCTGTGTCGTTGTGCAAGCCTTACCCCTTTTCCGGTTCTTTTTCTGAGGTAGTAGAGTTTTGCCCTTCTTGCTTTACCGCTTCTTATTGGTTTAATATCGAGCACATTTGGTGAGTTAACGGGGAAAATACGTTCGACTCCTTCTCCTCCCACAATTCTTCTGACGGTGAACATTTCGTTTATTCCACGTCCTTTCCGTGCAATCACGACGCCATTGAATACCTGTGTACGTGTTTTGTTTCCCTCGCGGATGCGGCAGTAAACGTCGACGGTATCTCCTATCTCGAAATAGGGTATGTTTTTTTTGAGGTTTTTTTTCTCTACCGCTTGTAACAGCTCTGTTTTCACAGCTTTTTTCTCCTTGGTATCAAATTGCCGTCTTGCGTTTTTGTAACGACTATCGGCTCAAGCTCTATGTTTCCGCCCTC
>CAZGGE010000086.1:0-2565 GCA_964524285.1 uncultured Pirellulales bacterium | reverse complement strand
GCGGGGTCGGCGAAAGCATTTAAACCGTCTTGTGGCCGACGAAGGGGATTTTTATGTTGTTTTAGGGTTTATTTGCATTTTCATTGAACTTGTCGGGGAAATTGTCCTGGAATATTGATTTGCCGGTGAATTCAACGCCGAAGTTGATTCGTTCGGCTGGTTTGCGGGCGGTTAGGAACTTGTTGCCTCTTACAACGGCGTCTCGGAATTCGCCGACGGGGTTTGTATAGACCCTGACGAACGTCCTGCCGGGGTAGTTTATGCCGGGTGTTTTATCCTGTTGTTTGCCTGGCTGATATTGGTCGGCTCCCATACCCCATTCGACTTCGCCGGTTCGCTTTTCGGGGATAAGGCTGGCAATTTGTGTTTTTGAAAAGGCGTTGTCGAAGGTGTTGTAGAGGAATTTCGGTTGGCAGAAGGTATGGTTTACTCTTATGAATATATTGTGGAATGAGCAGCCGAGGAGTGTGATGTTTGTGCTTTTTAATTGGTCGTGTCCTTTGAAGCAGAGGAACTGTCCCCACTTTTTGTTTGAGTTCATTTGGCCTGCTTTTGTTCCGTCGAAGAGGCAATTTACGAAGAGTCCGTCGCGAACATATCTGCCGTTCTGTGGTTCGATGTCGAAATGGTAGAGGCCCCAGATTGAGCCGAACGTGCAGTTAGTGAAGACGAAGTCTTCGTCGGTTCCGACCATTGAGACGACGTTTCTGCCGGCACGGTCGAATTTGCAGTTTCGGACTCTGAGGCCTTTGCTGCCTCGTACGTACAGGCAGTCGTAGCGGGATTCGAGTGCATTTACGTTTGTTATGAGTGCCCCGTTTTGTGCGTCTCTGACCTGAATGAGGTGAACTGGCCTGCTTGTTGAGCCGCCTCTGTGTTTTCCATTGCTGTATTCTCCGATTTTCCAGTTTTCCGCGGAGACTTTTTCAGTTGGTGTGCCGAAGACGGAGAGGTTTTCGAGTGAGCCGCCGTTGACGGTAATCATGGCGTAGAAGTTATGGTCCGGGGGTCTTAGGGAGGTTTTTTTTGTGCCGGCACCGGTGAGGCGGACGCCTTGTTTGAGCGTGATACTTTGTATGCGGAAGGTTCCCGGTGGTAGAATCAATGTGTCTTTGCCGGCCTTTGCGAGGTAATCGATGGCGGCCTGTATTGCTTTTGTGTCGTCGGTTTTTGCGTCGCCGGCGGCGTTTTTTGTATGAATGCCGAGGGGGAGCAGGTCGTGTTTTGCGTTGATAAACGGGGGGTTTTTGGTTTTTTGCAGGGTTTGTGCAATTGCGGGCAGTGGGATAATTATTGCAGCGAGAGCGGCGAGGCAGAATCGGTATGTTTGAGTTTTGTCAGTCATTTGAGTGAATCCTTTTCAATAATTTTTGTGCGTCCATTTGTATGGCAGGGCTGAAATTTGCCGTTTTTGAGAGAGCGTAGTTTAACGAAAAATGAGTTGTATTGCTGCAAAAAATCGAGATTTGCGGGTTGTGCGGTGCACCACGTGGGGTGCACCGCTTGATGAGCTTGAAATTGGGTCTGGTTTGGGTTTGTTTGTGCGGTGCACCACGTTGGGTGCACCGCCTGACGGCTTTGTTTGGGTTTGGATTGGGTTTGAATTGGGTTTGTTTTGTGGTGGGCTGTGAAGTCCGGTTTTCGTAAGTATTTGTATTAAAAGGGGTTGTGTTAGCCAGCGGATTTTGAAATTGGGTTTGTTTTGCATAATTTTTATTTTTCGCGACAACCTGGGTAAGATGAGAAGGCTGGAGAAGATGGCAAGATATGAAAGTTCTGAGAATGGTTTTTTGAAGGTCATTTGTTCCCCCGATTTGTGAAGTTCCAAGTATGTTGTAGTTCAAAGAGCATGTTATGTTAAGTGAGTATTATACTAAATTTTTAGTTAAATGTAAAGTGAAAAAATTGAAAAATATGCAACAGAGGTATGCGGAGAACTCAGAGGTGTACAGAGAAAAAATCATTTTGGGAACCGCGAATAACGCGAATGGACGCGAATGGGAAAAAATTTGCTCCGGTTTCGAAGACAACGGTCGAAACAGGTAAGCTTTGAAGCAGCGTCTGGTAAACAACGGAGGTCCTTCGGCTCACTTCGCTCACTCGGGATGAAAACTTCGAACCGGAAGCTGGGCGAGGTTTTCACTTTATCTTAGTCCTTTTGCTTCGTCCATACGAGCTGAAGCTCTTGCAAAAGCCGAAAATGTAAAAGGAAAAACTGCGAAATTGCCCGGCGATGTTTTTTCATCAGCACTCCTCCGAAGTGTTTGTTATCTGGGAATATGAAGTTATGAGCTTTTTGGTAAGGTTTGAAGTTTGTTTTGATTGGCACGACAACAGCCCGGTAAATCCTATGGGTATTCGATCTCGCCGTTTAGAATGGGCATTGTCGTATAAGTTGAGTCAATCAGGCAAATCTCAGGCTTGACGGGCCTGGCTTCATAGAAGGTGGACCTTTTTCAGTGTACGAGCATCAAGAGCAAATGAAAAGACTTCAAGACAACTCAAGTAGATGCATTATTGTTTGCTCAACCTTAGTTAACTTTCGCACTTTTTTAAGCGACAGAT
>CAZGGE010000085.1:0-12707 GCA_964524285.1 uncultured Pirellulales bacterium | reverse complement strand
CCTCCTGCACCTTTTGCTCAGAAAGTTATAGCTATCCTGCAGAAGAAATATTACAGCCGCCGTGGACGCGTCCATGGGAAAAAATTTATTAAGCCGTAAAAAAAGGGCCCGAAGGCCCCGATGGCTTATACCATCCACCTCCACATTCCTGGATTGATTATAAAATACATAACCTCGACCCCTGCGTCAAGCAATTTTTTTCAACAATGCCTCCTCCCTCGCTCAACCATCGCCCCCGCACCTTAAAACCCCAAATTGCAGGCCGTGATCACAGCGTCCGACGCCTCAATCCCCCAATCCGTCAGCCCGTCGATGGCCAATCAAATAAGGCCTTTTCCATAGTCCATAGGCATCTATATATTTTTTCACTCAGCCATTGATAAATGGCCGATAATCTGTATACTTGTTTACACCCTTAAGGTGAAGCAATATTCCAAATGCTGCACTGGAAACCAGAAACTAAATTGTAGCTTAATACCCCATAACAGCGAGGCCCTATGCCCGAACCGGTTCTGTACATTCGAGGTTTTCCCCAGCCTCCCCTTGAGCATTCAGCAGCGCGCGAAAGCTTGATTGAGGATCTCAAAGCCGTCGTCGACCTGTCGGAAGAGAGTGTCCGACAACTCCGTGATCATTTGACAGAAGCTGGAGGATTCCTCGGCCCTAAATCCCTGCTGAAAACCATCCGTGAAGTTGTCGAGGACTCAAACAAAGCACAAGCTCTTCGCAGAATTATTAGAAATATTGGTGTGTCCGACATCGAGCGTGTGCATGTAATCTTTCAGGAAGAATCGAAAAAACAGAAACCGCCGTTTAATAATACGCAGTTCGAACACCTCGCAAAGCTATTGAAGCTCTTGATTCAACCATATCCCGCCTTGGAGCGTTTTCGCAAGGCTAAGCGCTTGGCAGAGGTAACAGGACAGCAACTGGAAACAATTGAGTTTATCTGTGACCTCAGGCCGATTTTTGAAGAGAGCCGGAAGAATATCGAAGGGATGATGCCTTACACACGGTTGCACATTGTCGCTACCGGCGAAGATGGTCTGCCAAAATCATTCGAAGTGGAATTAACTCACCAGCAAATCATTGACTTAGCGGAAAAAGCCGAAAAAGCAAAATCCAAGCTCTACTCCTTGCGTCAATCCATCAAAAAATGGCTGCCTGAGGGATTGCCCGATTTGCCGCTGACCCGTATTCCTGAAAAGGAACCGAGTGATGCCTGAACCCCGCACACGCCCCGCACGTGTCTCTTCATCCTCCCCGGAACCATTTCCGTGGTACGAGAACCCCGACGCTTCAACAACGGAGTCGAAGAAATGGCGATTGGGTCTGTATCACGTTAAAAATCTCGCACAAGATCAGGCTATCGTCAAAATTCACAAAGGTTCATGTACGGACATTTATCAAGGACTTCGTATTGGTACTGACGAAGACAGCCAATCAGACTATTGTGATACTGCCCCGGGTCGTTTGATACCCGAAGAAAGCCTCAAAGCTATTTTGGATTTTGTTCAGCGTATTTGTAACACGATGATAGAACAGTCCGAACAAACGACGCGAAACCTCGCTTGGGAGTCAGAATATAATACCAGAGAAGAGCTGCTCGATCCCGATGTGACGGAGGAGCAAATAGGTGAGTCACCACTCGAATCACAAACCGACGATGTTTTCCAATGGACCCCTGACCAACTCGCTTCGGCAATCCTGGCCCCGGATGCCGAATCAGATATGCCCTGTCTTCGCCGAATGATTCTGACCGCTGAAGACGCCAGTTTCACCGTTGAACAGAGCAAACAGCTTGCTCCACGCCTGTTGAGCTTTGCCGAAAAATACCGCGACAGCAACAATCCCCAGGACGAATCTGCCGTCTGGTCGGCAATACGCACAGGCGCATCAATGCTTCGTCCACAGGATGCCGACAGATTACGGCCGCTGTTGGAACCGGGACATCCTATTGAGACGAGTCTCGTTACAGTGAAGATGATTGGTCGAATCTTCGAGGCCCAGCCGCCGGCGAAATTGGATCAACATCAGAGTCTAGTTAACGAGCTTTTCCGGATAGCAAACTTGATATGCAATCCGTACGCTGTTACCGAAATTCGTAGCGCTGCCATTGCACAGTTGGCTATCTATGCCCTTGCAGCAATGGCCAGCAGTAAGATTAATCCCATTATCAAGGAAGTCCAAAAGCTAAACGTAACGTGGTTCACACAACGTACGCTCCGTAAGCTCCAAGATTTGGATAATATCTGGGCAAACCACACGACCCCTGTCCGGAAAGCACCTCGGCAATTACTTAATAGAATGGTCAAGACGTTGCAGTGAAAGCGTGTTGTCCGTAGCTGGAGGGATAAATGCCCGCCATTGATATTGAACAGGGTCCACAGAAATTGTCGCGCTTTGATGTCGTTGGGGCACAAGTCGACCGGCAGACGCGATTTATAAGACATGTCGCTTTCCTTGGCCAGGATATCCAGTCTCTTGAAGCCGGTGATGAAGTAACTGCTGTTCATATGTGCCCACCCCTTGAAGATGGAGGGAGAATCAAAGTCCATGTAGCCGGACGCGTTCCGCTGACGAACGACGAGGTTAAAGAAATTGAAAGTTGGTGGGAAGAAATAGCAGACGAATATAAGAGACTGGGCATACGCACAGCAAGTCAGTATGTCATTCGTCCGCCATGGAAAGACGAATACGACCCCAATACGGGCATCCGACGATATCGACGGTACAGTTGCGCCGGCTTCGTGCTTGACGGCCACCTCCAGGTAAACATCGAACTTTTGAATACCAGTGAAGCCAAACTCCCCCCTGTTGACAGACAGACAATCATATCTGCGTACCCCCGTTCCTGCAGACACACAAATCTTTTATCTTCCTACGGGCTCGAAGGTAACGGTCCGTGGAACGTTGTACTTGCAGGCTATGTCCTGCACGCCTTGAACCGCCCGACGGAACAGATCCGTAAAGAACCATACCAGGCCAAGCAAGGCGACGAACAGTTTTAATTACCAAAAGACCTCTTTCAAAAATCACAGAAACCCCTGTCTCTGAATCCCGCCTTTCTCTCAGCCACCTCTACCCCGCCCCCCGCCGATTCGCACAAACCGGAGCCCCCTAATTCTCACATCCTCGTCACCCATAACAACCCAAGACGCCTCCTCTCTTGTCCAGTCGACTCCACCAGCGGGCCCAAGACCACGTGTCCGAGGGCAACGCCACCAACACCCCTGCCGTAATTTGATCCGGGGCGCCTGTCTTCTACTTGTGCCCCTTGCCCCGAAGTTTTTTCCTATTCGCTTTATTCGCATTTTTCCCTCCACCGAAGGCAGACTCTGAAACCTGACTTCTGAAATCTGAACAATTTTTTCCTTTACATTTAACTTCAAATATAGTATAATACTTACTTAACATAACATGCTCTTTGAATTACAACACATTAAGAACTTCACAAACCAGGGGGAACTCACAAATGAACCTTATAAAAACACCGTCGGCCGCAGGCCGAACAAATTCTGAACTATCAAATCTCAAATTTCATATATGGTTTCTTGTCCTCATCGGCTGTGCCTTCTTTCCCCACAATGTTAAGTTAGGTAAAATAACCCCTTGTTTTGCAAAACAAACCCAATTTCAAAACACCCCGTTTAACGCAAACCCTTTTATTACAAATGATTATGAAAACCAGGCCTGCTACCCGAACCGGAAACAAACCCAATTCAAAGCCGATTCAAACCCAAACAAAGCCAATTTACCCCCTCTAACGACTCAAAAATTCAAAAACAAACCCAAACAAACCCGTTTCAAACCCAATAAGCGGTGCAACCAACGTGGTACACCGCAAACCAAAACCGACTCAAACCCAATAAGCGGTGCATCATGCGTGGTACACCGCCCAATAAAACCGTGTCACCGGTGCAACATACCTCGTCCGGCGACGCCATCACGCCTCTACAGACAGCAAAGCTTTGAACATTACCCGGACATCGCTCAACTCCAGCCAGGCCATGAAATCTCACTACTGCCTGTTACATACCTCTGTGCAGTAACAAAATTAACCTCAAAACCGTTAAAAAATGTGCGAACTATACCAAAAGCACAAAATCAAACTAATTTCAGGCAGTACAAACATTACTATATGAGCTTAGCTAATGACAATTTCAATAAAACTAATGAAAAGTGCCGCCCAGGATAAAATTCCTCATTCATCTTAATATTATTAAGCCCTTGTCTGTAAACAACTTACGTAATAATACTCCCACCGGCCTCCGCCATTTTTGCACCATTTCTTTGACTTGATAACTTTTTCGTGATACAATTATGGTTTATGGCAAAAGCAACAAAAACAACTAAGACAAAGCGTTCCAAACGAAAACGCTCTTCCCGCGTCGCTACCGTAAGGTCTGCTAAAAAGTTCGCCGGCTATGAAGAGGCTATAAAATACCTCTCGGAGCAAACGGATTATGAGACACAGAAGCGAGTAAGGTACAACGTTACAACATTCAACCTTACACGCATGCAAAAGCTACTTTCGCTGCTGGGAAAACCGCACAAAAAAATCCCCGCCGTTCACATAGCAGGCACAAAAGGTAAAGGCTCCACAGCAACTATGCTCGCAAGAATGCTCGAAGCGAACGGCTATACCGTCGGCCTGTACACCTCTCCCCACGTCGTCAGCCTGCACGAGAGAATAACAATTGACTCCAAATTGATAAGCAAAGCGGAAATGCTTACCCTCATAAACCGCATACACGCTCCCGTCGAAAAAATCTCAAAAAAGGACCCGCCCAGCTTCTTCGAAATCATGACCGCCATCGCTTTTATGCACTTTGTAGAAAACGAAGTTGATATAGCAGTCATAGAAACAGGCCTCGGAGGAAGACTCGACAGCACAAACGTCATAAAGCCCGAAGTCGTCGGTATCACAAGCCTCAGCATAGACCACCAGCAGCAACTCGGCGATTCACTAAAGTCCATCGCAAAAGAAAAGGCCGGCGTCTTCAAAAAAGGAATACCCGTCATTACAGTCCAGCAGGAAGCCGAAGCAATGAAGGTGCTCAAGGCAGAGGCCTCCGCTATCGACGCTCCTATGAGTGTTACAGGGGGAGACCTTGACTTCTCAAGCAGATTCGAAACCTCAAGAGAGCACGGCCCTCATACCAGAATTTGCCTGACTACTCCCACAAGCAAATTCGAGCACCTCAGAGTTCCTCTATACGGAAAGCATCAGGCCTTGAACTGTGGACTCGCTTTGGCACTGCTCGACAAACTCAAAGCCAAAGGTTTCGAAGTCGACCCAGAAAAATCAGCCGACGGACTCGCATCCGTAACACTCGCAGGAAGAATGGAAATTATCTACACCGACCCACGAATCATGATTGACGCAGCACACAACGCCGCCAGCATTAAAGCGCTAATTCACGCCATAGGACAGAACATTCCATACGATTCCATGGTCATTATCTTCGGATGCAATGAGGACAAGGACATCGAAGGTATGCTTCACAACCTCCAGTACGGGGCAGACAAGGTCATCTTCACCAGAAGCTCATCGCCAAGAGCCATGTCCCCTGAAATACTCGCGGAAATGTACACAGAAATCTGCGGCAAAATGTGCCAGACTGCCACAAGCCTCGGCCAGGCCTTGAGCCTTGCAAAGAGCGCCGTCGGCAGGGGAGACCTTATCTGCATAACCGGCAGCTTCTACCTTATCGGCCAGGCAAGAGCAAGATTCGCAAAAGATAATCCCCCCCGACCACAGATTGCATAAAACCGCCTGCTGCAAAACAAAGCCACTATCTAAACACTCCACTGGCGTTTTACAACTTCTTACTCCTCGACACCGCAAATTTCTATATGTATCATAACCACCCTGCTCGCAGACCGCTGAATCGAAAACTGGCAAAAATTAAAAAGCCACGTTATGAAAGAAAACAAATACCTCACAGCACCGCTGCCAACAAATAAAATGCCCACCGGCATTTCATACATCCTCACCAACGAAGCAGGCGAAAGATTCGCATTTTACGGAACACGGTGCATCCTCGTCATCTTCATGACAAAATACCTGCTCGCTGCCGACGGAACAAAAGCCACAATGACAGACGCACAGAGCAAGGCATGGTTCCACTTTTTCGTTTTCGGCGTTTACTTCACCTCCGTAATCGGCGCCCTGCTCGCAGACATCTGGCTCAACAAGTACAAAACCATCATCTGGTTCTCAATGCTGTGCACTGTCGGATACGGCGTTCTTGCAATCGACAATACCAGAATCGCCCTTGCAGTAGGCCTTACACTCATAGCCTTTGCCGCCGGTTTTATAAAGCCCTGCCTGTCAGCAAACGTGGGCGACCAGTTCGGACAATCAAACAAGCACCTGCTCGACAGAACCTACCACTATTTCTACTTCGCAATAAACATCGGCGCGGTCGTTTCCATGATGCTCACACCCGAGCTTCTCGCCCGTTTCGATGAGCATGGTCCTCACATTGCCTTTGGCGTGCCCGCCGCTATGATGGCCGTGGCGACCATCGTTTTCTGGCTTGGAAGACACAAATTTGTACACATCCCCGCAGCGGGCCTGAAATCTGTCGCCGGAGTCCTGAAAAGCGAAGGCATCAAGGTCCTGGCAAGACTTTCCGTTGTCTACATATTCATTGCCGCCTTCTGGGCGTTGTTCGACCAGATGGACTCGGCGTGGATTCTTCAGGCAACCCAAATGAATCGCGACTGGCTGGGGCGTCAATGGGAACCCGCGCAAACCGCCGCTGTAAATCCGGCAATGATACTAATACTCATACCGGCCTTCACCTATGTAATCTACCCCGCCATAAACAGGGTATTCCATCTTACCGCACTTGGAAAAATCTCGATAGGGCTGTTCATCGCCGCCGCCACGTTCGTTTTCTCTGCTTGCCTTGAAATATTCATTTCCGCAGGGTATCATCCGAGCATAGGCTGGCTTGTCCTGGCACATCTGCTGATGGCCGCCGCAGAAATTATGATTTCAATAACTTGCCTCGAATTCTCATACACCCAGGCACCAAAGGAGCTCAAGTCACTGGTCATGGCCGTCTTCTTTTTGTCCATTGCGCTCGGTAACGCCTTCACCGCAATTGTAAACGCGGTCATACAAAACGAGGACGGTACTTCAAAGCTCGAAGGCCCCGCTTACTTCTGGTTCTTTGCCGGCGTAATGCTCGTTACCGCAACCGCATTTGTTTTTGTCGCCAGAAACTATCGAGGCAAAACCTATATCCAGGACGAAACTACTACATAAAAGTTACAATCCGGATTGAAGCACCATTCCAAATCATAAAATCATTTAAATCACAGGGAAACAACAATGTACCGACTAAAGCTAATGTCCGTTCTAATTGGCCTGTTACTTTTGCCCGTATGTGCTTCGGCAAGCCAGGATACTCATCCATTCTCGGTACATGACATGCTTGCGATGCACCGCATCTCGAATCCGACCCTGTCACCCGACGGTAAATACATCGTCTTCGAATTGCGGAAAACCGACCTTGAAAATAATCGGGGCCGGACGGACCTCTGGCTCGTATGCACCGACACCGCAGAAACGCTCCAAATGACAACCGACGCCGAAGAAGATATTTGCCCATGCTGGTCACCGGACAGCAAACTCATATACTTCATTTCGAAAAGGTCAGGCTCCGCGCAAATCTGGAAAATCAAAATCGACGGCGGGGAAGCTCAACAAATCACGGAACTGCCGCTCGATGTCTCGAACCTCATCCTCTCGCCGGACGGTAAAAAACTTGTCTTCACTATGGAGGTTTTTCCCGACTGCAACACAATTCAGGCCACGAAAGAAAAACTCGACCAGCTCGAAGAACGAAAAGCCACCGGGAGAATCTATGACGAACTCTTTGTTCGCCACTGGGACACGTGGAAGGACGGGCGGCGCTCGCACCTTTTCACTATGCCCTGCGAAGGCGGCAGACCCCGCGACCTCATGAGCACAATGGATGCGGATACACCCTCAAAACCATTCGGCGGCAGAGAGGAAATCACATTTACACCGGACAGCCGACAAATAATATTCACCGCAAGGAATGTGGGAAAAAGCGAAGCATGGTCGACCGATTTCGATTTGTACTGCGTGCCTGTCGACGCCTCGGAACCCCTTAGGTGCATCACAGAATCCAATCGGGCGTGGGACACGAATCCGTTGTTTTCACCCGACGGCAAAACCCTTGCCTACCTTGCCATGGAACGACCCGGCTACGAGTCCGACCGCCTGCGAATAATCCTGCGTCCCTGGCCCGAGGGAAAGAGCCGGGTGCTCACCGGGAACTGGGAGCGCAGCCCTTCGCAGATTTGCTGGTCGCCTGATTCGAAAACCATCTACGCCACCGCCGCCAATTTAGGGCAGAAATCGCTCTTTGCAATCGACGTTACGGGCGGCGGCATCCGGACTCTGGTAAAAAAGGGCTGTGTCCGCCGGCCTCTTGCTGGAAAAGAACGTGTGTTCTTCGGCCTGTGCAATCTCAAATCTCCGGTTGAGCTTTACTCAATCAAGATCCAAAACTCCAAAATAACACAACTCACCTTCGTCAATGCCGGGAAAATCGCCGCCGCGAAAATGGGCGATTACGAACAATTCACTTTCAAGGGTTACAACGACGAGACCGTTTATTGTTATGTTGTCAAACCCGTCGACCTCGACCCTTCCCACCAATACCCGGTAGCATTTCTAATTCACGGAGGTCCGCAAGGCTCTTTCAATAATAATTTTCATTACCGCTGGAATCCGCAGGTATATGCCGCCTCCGGTTATGCCGCCGTCATGGTCGACTTTCACGGCTCGGTCGGATACGGCCAGGCGTTTACCGATTCCGTACGCGGAGACTGGGGTGGAAAGCCTCTGGTCGATTTGCAAAAAGGTCTTAAGGCCGCCCTGAAAAAATATCCCTGGATGGCCCCAGGCAACGTCGCCGCCCTTGGAGCTTCATTCGGCGGATACATGATAAACTGGCTGGAGGGAAAATGGCCCGGACGATTCCGGTGCATGGTCAACCATGACGGCAATCTCGACGAGAGACTCGCATATTTCCAGACCGACGAACTATGGTTTCCCGAATGGGACCACCTCGGCACACCCTGGGAAAACCCTCAAGGCTACGAAAAACACAATCCCATAAATTACGTGCGGAACTGGAAAACTCCCATGCTCGTCATCCACGGTGCCCACGATTTCCGCGTAGTTGATACTCAGGGAATTGCCACTTTTACCGCGCTTCAGCGACAAGGCATACCATCCAGGCTGCTTTATTTCCCCGACGAGAATCACTGGGTTCTCAAGCCTCATAATTCAATTCTCTGGCACAATACCGTGCTCGACTGGCTGGAGCGCTGGTGCGGGGACAATTGAAAGAATACACAGCGGCTCAAAACTGCCCGCCTTTGTTGACAGAACCCGCACGTACAGATATATTCACCAGGCACACGGATAAATTAAAGACTTGAAAGGACTTGTTATGGGAATCAAAACAGCGCACAAAATAATAACAGCGGCTTTTTTTATTTTTATGTTTTTGTTTGCAACTGTTGTCTTTGCCGCCCCCGGTGCTGTTAGCTCCGAACAAATCGAACGAATGCGGTCCGCTTACAAAATGGATTCTCACATGAAGGCCATGCGCAACGCCGTCGCCAATAATCCCATTGACAAGATTGCGCTCAATCAGTCAGTATTGCAGCATCACAATGAAATCTTCAGTCACAAAATCGACACAAAAGGCATTACAAACCAGGAAAAAAGCGGGCGGTGCTGGCTTTTCGCCGGGCTTAACGTCTTCAGGCCCCTCGTAATAGAAAAATATAATCTCGAAGAATTTGAATTCTCGGAAATCTACCTCACTTTTTATGATAAACTCGAAAAGGCGAACTGCTTTCTCGAAAGAATCATAGAATTTCGCGACCGCGACCCCCTCGACCGCGAAATGGCAATGATTCTAAGCAAGCCCATACCCGACGGCGGCTACTGGGAAAGCGTGGTAAACCTCATCAGAAAATACGGCCTGGTCCCCCGTGAGGCAATGGCCGAAACGCACAGCTCACAAAACACCGCACTTATGAACAAGTTAATAAGCAGAAAGCTCCGAACCGACGCGATAAAGCTGCGCGAAATGAGCGAACGCGGCGATTCCCTCGAACAACTGCGCAGCGAAAAACAGAAAATGCTGACCGAGGTACACCGGATGCTCGTAATGAACCTGGGCAGGCCGCCGGAAGAATTCCAGTGGCGGTTCGAAGACACCAATTCCGTCGTCAGCGAAATGAAAACCTGCACGCCGCGGAGCTTTTTCGAGGAATTTGTCGACGTAAATCTCGATGATTACGTCGATATATTCAACGACCCCACAAAAGATTACGGCGAGCATTATGAGCTTACATTGTCCAGAAATGTATACGACGGCGATAACGTAAGCTATGCCAACATTGAAATGAAAACACTGAAAGAAATCGCCGTCAAATCAATACTCGACGACGAGCCTGTCTGGTTTGCCTGCGACGTATGCAGAAATCAAAGTAAGGAACACGGCCTGATGGCTTCGCAGCTTTACGACTACGACTCAGTTTACAGAATCGATACCACAATGACCAAGACCAACAGGCCCCTGTACCGTGAAAGCAGGCCCAACCATGCTATGGTCTTCACCGGAGTCGATATACTCGACGAAAAACCCGTAAAATGGCTGGTCGAAAACAGTTGGGGCGACAAAAGAGGAAACGAAGGATACTGGACGCTATATGACCGGTGGTTTGAGAACAACGTTTACAGCATCATCGTGAAGAAACAGTATGTCCCCGAGGAAGTCCTGCGGATTTTCGAAAAACCGAAAAAACCGGTCCCGCCGTGGGACCCCATGTTCGATATGGTAAGATAATAAAACTTAAGCCGGAAGCCTTTGCAGAAACACTTCGGAAGGAATACAGTTGCAGGCCGAAACCGTCGAAGCAAAAAGCACAAAGCCTTATCCCGAGCTGACCACCACGGCCGTCCTTGTCGGATATGCGCTGGGCATTATCATCACCATCAGCATCGGATACGCCTGCCTGATACTCGGCTTTTCTATCGAAGGCTCCGAACTTGCGGCGATACTCGGCTTCGGCATCCTTCGCGGCATACTGAAAAGGTCGAGTATTGTCGAAAACAACATCAACCAGACCATCGCCAGCGCCGTCAACAGCGCCTCGGCGGGTATGATGTTCTCCGTGCCCGCACTGTTCATACTCGGGCATACCTCCTTTAACGCCGTCCTGATGGTCTTTGCGTGCATCGCAGGCGGCATACTCGGCATCGCATTCATAATCCCGCTGCGAAAACAGATGATTGATTACGAAAGGCTCACATATCCCGGCGGTGTAGCCGTTGCTGCGATACTGAAATCCCCCGGCGCGGGTGTACGTAAAGCGTGGCTTCTGGTGTCGGGCCTTGCGATAAGCGGAACCGTTCATTGCCTAAGCGTATATTTTGATAAAACAAATCTTGAAATTGGCAAATATCTCGGCATGCCCGAATATATGAACGCCGTGTGGTACGTCTCCCTGATGACAATCGGAGTAGGGTTTATCGCGGGGCGCGGCGGGTTCTGCTTCATCATCGGCGGCTTCGCGTGTTACTGGATACTCGCACCTTTACTGGACGTCGTCGGAATCATACCCTCCGCTGAAACCATCGGCGCCGCCGAATCTACAATGCCCGAATATCTGAGGAAAAACATGTTCAGGCCCGTCGGTATAGGAATGCTTATCGGAGGCGCAATTACCGGAATTTTCCTCGCTCTTCCCCTCATTAAAAGCGCGGTGCAGAGCATGAGAACCGCCGCAAAATCAAAAGTCCCTCACGCAAAAGATGAAATGCCCATTACGCTGCTTTATATCGGCATCGCTGCAGCGGTCATCGTCCTGTTCATCATCGCATATTTTTCCGTGCAAAAAGTCGGACTGCTGCGGGCTTCACTAATGGCCGTCTTCGGCACAGTCTGGATTTGGATAGCGGGCGTCATACTTTCCGAGTGTATAGGCAGAACAAACTGGTCGCCGTTGAGCGGAATGACGCTCATCGCCGTAACTATTCTCGTCATCATCGTCAGCGGCCTGCCCGACGATACCGCTATTATCGCATCCATAATAGTCGGTGCCGCCACCTGCGTCGCCATGTCGCAGGCAACGGACATCATGATGGATATGAAAACGGGATATCTCGTCGGTGCCTCACCGAGGATGCAGGGCTACGCACAATTCCTCGGCACCTGGCTCGGGCCAATCGTCGTCATAATCACCATATTCGTACTCCACAAAGCCTACGGAATGGGCTCCGAGAAACTACCCGCTCCACAGGCACAGGCACTGGCGGGAATGATTCAGGGAATACTCGGCGGCGACGTCCCCATACAGAAATATGTCGCGGGGGCCGGGCTTGGGGCACTTTTAAGCTCGACCGGAATCGGCGGCCTCGGCATACTCGTCGGACTCGGCTTTTACCTGCCGTTCAATATAGTCCTCACCTACAGCATCGGCACGTTGCTGCGAATCATCGTCGACCGGCGAAAGGGAAAAGTCTTCAGTGAAGAAGTTGGTATCCCCGTAGCCGCCGGTTTCATAGTCGGAGAAGCACTTGTCGGTGTGGGCTTCGCACTATATTACGTAATCACAAGCCTGACAGGGTAACAAAA
>CAZGGE010000084.1:9100-12810 GCA_964524285.1 uncultured Pirellulales bacterium | reverse complement strand
GCAGACTCGTCGGCGCACCGCCCGGATACGTCGGCTACGAAGAAGGCGGACAGCTCACCGAAAGAATAAGAAGAAGACCTTACGCCGTCCTGCTCCTGGACGAAATTGAAAAAGCACACACCGACGTCTACAACATGCTCCTTCAGATTCTCGATGAAGGACGCCTCACCGACAGCTTCGGAAGAAACGTCGACTTCAAAAACGTAATATTAATAATGACAAGCAACATCGGTGCTGATTTAATCAAAAACCAGTCCGGCTTCGGATTCGGCAAAAAAACCCCACAGGCAAATTACGAAAGAATGAAGGAACTGCTGAGCAAAGAAGTCGAGCGACACTTCAGACCCGAATTCCTCAACAGAGTTGACGACACAATAGTCTTCAGGTCCCTCACGCGCGAAGACCTCCAGACCATCGTTGACTACGAGCTTGCAAAGGTGTTCAAACGCCTCACCGACCACGGATTAAAACTCGAACTCAACGACGCCGCAAAAGAATTCCTCATCGACAAAGGCTACAATCCTGAGTTCGGAGCAAGACCACTGAGAAGGGCAATCGAGCATTACATCGAAGACCCTCTTTCGGAGGCTATGCTAAGAGGCGAATTCAAAAACAAAAACCTCATTAAAATCAGCGTACAGGATGAAGAGCACCTTAAGCTCGAAGGCTTCCGCTCTCAAACCGCCGAGAAGCCTCAGCCAAAACAGGCAGGCGTCGCTCACGCTGAATAAAATGCAGGAAAAAAACGCCTTTTACCAGGTGGAATTAGGCTGTGCGCTCCGACCTGACAACCCTGAAGCGGAAGCGACATAATAATATGCGAATCGTAAAAAATTAGCGTTTCGCCAACACATATACCTTGCTGACATATTTCAGTATGTTAAATACGACTGGTTTTAATCGCTGCCCCGAAAGTCCCGGTTTCTCCGAATCTCACCGGCTGCCCGTGTCCGTTTGTGTTCCCGATTCCTCATGTATTGTTTGTAATTCGATAGTCGTACGTTGCTCTGATAGAGTTTTCCTGAAAAGTTTGCTGTTCATCCATTGCACGCGACCGTCAATCCTCAACACGACATATCCGTCGCTGAAAAAAATCGAACTGCTCGGCTTCTTCGAATAAGCCAGTATTTTATCCGGCTTCGGGTCCGACGACAACCATTTCGCCCTGTACTTCAGGTTTCCAAGACGAGCAGAACCCTCCAGTTCCTGCTTCACCTTTTGAATAAAAGCATAAGGAGGTAAAGAACCATGTTCTTGCTTGTAATCTTCAAGAACGGTGCTCAGGTCTTCCATCGCTCGCATCGCCTCGGAGCGGTTGACCCAGTCACGAAAGTGAACCATCGCTAAGATAGCTCCCGCCGTAACCAATACGATGATGATGAAACTCCTCACCAGATATCTTTGTCTTTTGTTCATTTCCGGCCTCGATTACTGGTTCAGATGTGGTTTTGTCTTTACACGATTATTCTCTACCATCAGCCTCCCCTGTTCGAACAATTTTATCGCCTCGGGATAAGCTGTACATTCTTCCTTAAATACTCTGGCCGCAAGACTTTCACAGGTATCATCGTCCTTGACCTCACAACATTTTTGAATAATTATGGGCCCCTTATCATACTCATTGGTACAGAAATGTACAGTACATCCGCTAACTTTACAACCCGCTTTTAATACCGCCTCATGAACGCGAGAACCCCACATCCCCTTTCCCCCAAAGCTCGGAAGCAATGCCGGGTGAATGTTCATCACACGATTAATATACCTCTCCGGAATCCTCCACAGGCAAAGCCACCCGCCTTGAACAACGAGTTCCACCTCGGCCGCCGCAAGATGCTTCTCGATTTCAGCACTGAAGCTGTCAATATCAGGGAAATCTTTCTTCCGAACGATTTTGACCGGCAGCCCCGCTTTTTCCGCCTTCTCAACCACAGTCGAACGGGAACTTATTACAACCGAAATCTCGGCGTTCAGCCGGCCACTGCGGATTTCCTCCAGTATATTCATCATCGTCCTGCCCCCGCCGCTTATAAGAAAACCAACACGAAGACGCTTCCTGCCGGAAAAACTCCTTAAAGAACTTGCCTCCCCTTCACCGCCCAAAGCGACGTCTTTCTCAAGGTCCAGACTACGGTTTACAAGTGAATCCGCACGTTTGTTTTTCTCCCTGCGAACGTGACGGATTTGAGGCCTTTCGAATCTTTCCAGCAACTCTGTCGCCTTTTGGAAATATGGCCTTATCGTCGAACTTTTTACCCTGTATTCTCCTGTCAACTGCTTTGCCAGAAGCTCGCTGTCCGTTACGATTTCTATCCGGCCCGCACCCAGCTTCAACGCTGCCGCCAATGCCTCGGTCAAAGCCTTGTATTCGGCAACATTATTCGTTGCCTTGCCTATGAACTTGCCCTTACCTTCCACAACCCTGCCGCTAACGTCTGTAAGAATATACGCCGATGCCGCAGGGCCCGGATTACCCCGGCTGCCCCCGTCAACCTCCGCCCTTAAGCTGAATACTTCATCCCCGGTTTGTTTTACAGGCCTTCTCTCGCGACCGTTATCGTCCACAATAAAAACCTGTCAACTGCTCCCAAGTACCAGGATTCGAGTACAATTCGGACAGCGGATTATCTCATCCTTCGTTAATAATAGATTTACCGACTCCGCCGGCACTCCCATGAAACATCCCCCGCATATATACGTGCCCCCGCCTTTGCCCTCCTGCTTCTCGATTACCGCCAGGGCCTCTCCGTCATATGTCTCTGCTATTCGATTGAAAATCTCAAGGGCCTTCTTTGGTATCCCCTCAGCCGCCTCGTCCCACTCCTTTTGTATCTGTTCAATTTCTCCCTGATACCTGGCGGAAAGCTCCTCGGTTTCCTTACGAGTCGACTCAAGCCCCTTCTTTTGCTCTTCTATCTGCTCCTGAAAACTCTTGCTTTCTGCCTCGTCCGCCTCCACGTCCTTCATCAACTCCAGTACCTGAGACTCTATTTTGCTGTTGTCAGCTTTCGTCGTGTTTATTTGAGTCAGCACCGCCGCGTATGCCTTGTTGCTCTTGACCGTATTCAACGAGGTACGAAGGTTGGCGATGTTTTCGTCACGAGCCTTCAACTCCAGTTCCAGACGGTCAACCTGAATCTTCGCTAACTGTATCTCTTCCTTCTTCGCCTCAAGCGAGTTCTGAAGGCTTCGCAACTGATTTTCCTTGATGATTACATTTCGCCTGCACCTTGCGAGCTTCGCCTTCGCCGCTCGCAAGCGGTTCTCTATGCTCTGAAGTTGGATTAACCCCTTAAGTACAGGACCCATTGACCCTCCTGTAAAAGGCTCAAAAACAAACTAATCCTGTATTATGTTTCATTTTCAATATCGATGCAACAATATTTTCTCGTTTTTTTGCTCGCCCACTCCATTCATGCAGACCTTATTTAATCAACAAACTCCAAAGCCCGCAACAATCAACCCTAAGTCAGAAAATTAATGCTCCACCGGCCCCATAGAGCTTCCGGAATTTGATTTGATATGATTAAAAGCCCCCGTTATTGTATGTAACGCTGATTTTGCCGCTACACCGGCACCCAACCGAAATACTGGGAGTTTAAACCGGATTATGCAACTGACATTCATCGACCTCATTACCATCGCAGCTTATTTCGCCGTCGTCTTCGCCGTGGGCTTCTACTTTTCAAGAAAGGAAAGAACCTCCAGCCAGT
>CAZGGE010000084.1:2170-9090 GCA_964524285.1 uncultured Pirellulales bacterium | reverse complement strand
TTCCTCGCAGGCCGGAACGTCATGTGGTTCGCCGTCGGTGCATCAATCTTCGCATCAAACATAGGCAGCGAACACCTCATCGGCCTCGCCGGCTCAGGCGCAAAAAGCGGTCTCGCCGTCGGTGCTTACGAAATGAGCGCAGTACTCTGCGTCCTGATACTCGGCTGGATTTTCATGCCTTACTACCTCAAAAGCAAAATCTTCACCATGCCCGAATACCTCGAAAGACGATTCAATCCCGGCTGCCGCTGGACACTCACCTGCGTATCTATCTTCGCATATATCTTCACAAAAATCTCCGTTGCCCTCTTCGCCGGTGCTATCCTGATTGAGCACGTCATGGGTTGGCCTCTGCTGGTTTCCGCAATTCTGCTTGTTATCGCCACAGGCATCTACACCATCGCAGGCGGCCTGTCTGCCGTCATCTACACGGACCTCGTACAGGCATTCATACTCATCGCAGGCTCTGTCGTTCTTACCGTCATCGGCCTGGACAGAGTCGGCGGCTTCGAAGGACTCAGAGCCGCTTTGCCCGATAACTTCTTCCACATGGTAAAACCCGCTGACCACCCCGTTTACCCCTGGCCTGGGACAACTTTCGGAGTCGTTATACTCGGTATCTGGTACTGGTGCACCGACCAGGTTATCGTACAAAGAGGACTCGGCGCAAAAAACCTCACACACTCTCGAGGTGCAACCATCATGACCGCATTCCTCAAAGTCCTGCCCCTGTTCATCTTCGTCGTACCTGGCCTCATCGCTCACGTCCTGTGGACCGCTGAAGTCAAAGAAGACCCAGACGCCGCTTTTCCTCTCATAGTCGCTAATCTTTTACCCAAAGGACTCTCCGGACTCATGATTGCAGCTCTACTCGCCGCGCTGATGTCATCGCTCAGCTCCGTATTCAATTCCTGCTCAACACTTATCACCATGGACGTTTATAGGAAAATTAAACCAAATGCACCGGAAAAAACCCTCGTCCACGTCGGCCGCCTCTCTACCGCAGCTATTGTAATAATATCCATAATATGGATTCCTCGGATTAGAGACCTCAGCGACCAGATATACCAGTACCTTCAGAGCGTACAGGCATACGTCGGTGCCCCGATTACCGCCGTCTTCCTCACCGGCATCCTCTGGAAAAGAGCTACCGGCAAAGCCGCGCTCGCCACCCTCATAACAGGCGGCATACTCGGAATCATTCGGTTCGCAACCGACATCCTGACAAAAATGGGATACACAAACTTCGGCCCCTTCAACATCCTCACCGGATACGCCTTCCTCAACTACGCCGTCATCATGTTCGCCTTTTGCGTCGTACTAATGGTCGTCATCTCACTTTTCACACAAAAACCGGAACCCGAAAAAACCACAGACCTCACCTTCTCGTCAAAAACGATGTCCCTCGGCGTTCAAAAAACCTGGATATGGGTGCACCTCGCACTGACAATACTCGTGCTCTCCATAGTCGTTTCAATCTGGGCTCACTTCTCATGACACCGTCAAAAGCATAAAGGAACATAAAAATGATTTCATGCGACACCAGAAAAATCCTCACCGCCTTATTCATCCTCCTGCTCGCCTCGGGTTGTGCACCTGCAAAAACCGCAACCCAGTCTAACACTAAAAAATTCCCCATCCGGGGTACGCTTCCCTGGCACAACTTCCTTTCGGGACCCACGGCCTGGAACGAACAGGACTACGAACAATACCTCGACACTCTCCAGCAACTCGACCTTAACCTTATCGCCTTCCATTGCTATACCGGCGGCGCCCAGCGATACGCAACTTACGTAGAACCACTAATAAAAATCGAATATCGAAACGTCATCCCCCACGCAACACTCGACACCTCATTAACCGACCGCTGGGGATACAGCCCACTCGCCGTCGAAAACTTCGCTTTCGATACCGCCAAACTCTTCAAATTGCCACCGGACGCAAAAGCCTTCGGCTCAGACGCCGCTCTCCTCGCACAAAATAACCTGCAACGATACGAACGTGCACAATCACTAATGCGCAATGTCATGCAAATGGCCCACAAGAGAAACATCAAATTCGCAATCGGATTCGAGTTCGGGATACATCCGCCGGAATTCGCTTCCGTAGTACCTCCCGAATCGCGTATTCCCGGCACAATGCTGCCCGACCCCACTCATCCCTCGTCAATTGAAATCCTTGAAAATACTATCGACAACATCCTCGAAACCTACCCCGGCCTCGATTATATCTTCCTCTGGCTCCACGAGCATACCATGTACACCGGACAAGCCCGTGTATCGCAAACATTTGCAGATGCCGTAAAAAAACACCGCAACCTCTTCGCTCGCGGCGGCGAACAAGCCGTCCTTAACGGCACGTGGTCCATCGAATACATCAAACGGGCACATCAATACATAAAGCAAAAAGCACCAGACGTCGGCGTCGTCATCAGCGGATGGGGCGGTGGAAGACAACTGGCCGTCGTCCTCGAAGGTCTTGATAAAGAACTTTTAGAAGATATTATCTTCTCCTGCCTCAACCCGGGCCAGGGCGCCTTCCCTCACCCCGACATTCTCGCCCAAATCACCAAAAATCGGAAAGTCTGGGCCATACCCTGGCTCGAAGCGGACGCAAGACTCTGGCACCCCCAGCCAAGAGTCGCACTCATGCGAAAACACATCAAACTTGCACACAAACACAAACTCGACGGCGTCCTCGCAATTCATTGGCGTACACAATCAACAACACGCCTAAATCTCGAAACCTTCGCAAAATTCGCCGCCGACCCGCAAAACCCCGACACCGTACAAAAAATCTACCGCAGCCACTGCCGCCGACGGTTCGGCCAAAACGCCGCAAAGATGCTCGCAAAAACACTCGCAAAATTGGATGAAAACCAGGCATTCGAATCCCTGTCCTCGATCGAGTACTTCCCATACAACCCCACGTGGGAACGCCTCAATCCCGACCTGAAAACTCAGATAAACCACCTTATCTCCGAAATAGAACCCGCCCTCAACCGGACCAAAAAACCCCGCCACCGCGAGAACCTCAATTACCTGCTCGCAGACCTCCGCTTCACAGTTCTCCTCGACCAGGTTGGTAGAAAAATTCACCCCGCACACCTGCTCAAACAACGATGCCTGCTGAACTCCGCAGCTCCGCAGTCTTTCCCCACACTTTTCCAGGACGCCAAAAAATCTTTCAACGACGCCCTAATCGAAGAACTCTTCCAGAACTGCGCCGCCGCCGTACATTCAAAAGGCCAGCTCGGCGTACTCAGCTCGCTGAACCAGAAACTCTACATACAGTACCGCGAACTAAACCGCTTCCTAAACAATACAAAATAACCGGAAATGCCCATAGCAACGTTTCTTTTGCAGGATTGACAAAAATTGCTTGATTTTCATCATCAGATAAATTAGCCTCTTTATATTGTCACGTTTAATTATTTTTGGATGTATAAAATATGGATTGATTATATTATGCACAGCCCATCAAAAAAAAGATACCTTTTTCGCATTATAATCCCCGCATACCCCGCTTTTAATATCTACTCACGTATTGCCCGAAGAACCACCGCCCTGGGTCCCGTTTGCGTAGCCTCCGCCGTAAATAAAATGCAGCAGTGGGATGTCGAAGTTATTGATGAAAACAACCTCGGCAAGTTCGGCCCCCGCACAAAAACCGCCGGAGCTGACCATGAATTTCTACAATCAAAAAGACCCGCGGACGTGGTTGGATTATACGGCGGCTTGACCAGCACGATACCAAGACTATACCAGATAGCACAATTCTACAAAAAGCACGACGTTACCACCATCTCGGGCGGACAGCACTTCGTACCTGAAACAATACCAAATGCACTCTCAAAAGGTATCGACTACATCATTCGCGGCGAAGCCGAACAAACAATAAAGGAAATACTCCAGGCTCTGCAAAAAAATCAGGATGTAAAAAATATCAAAGGTATTGCATATCTTGAAAACGCCAAGCCGGTTTATACCGAAAACAGACAGCCTTTGACAGATTTTGACAGCCTGCCCCTGCCGGATTTTTCACTCGTACGCTACGCTAAAATTAAACTCTTTCCCATTGAGAGAATCCGCGGCTGCGGCATGAACTGCGAATTCTGCACCGTCAAAGGAAAACCAAGACACGCTCGCCCTGAAAGAACAATCGAACACATAAGCCTTCTCGTAGAAACATACAATGCAAAACATTTTTTCGTAGTCGACGACCTCTTCGGCCAGCAGCGCGATGAAACCATAAGACTTTGTAAAATGCTCACCGAATATCAAAAAAGAATCGGCAGACGCTTGCGAATAACCGTCCAGATAAGACTCGACAAAGCACGCGACTATGAATTACTTAACGCTATGGAAAACGCCGGTATCAGAACAATATGTATCGGCTACGAATCCCCCATCGAGCAGGAACTGAAGGCCATGAACAAGCACATCAGAGCACATGATATGCTCTCCCTTACAAAAATATTTCACGAACATGGTTTTCTCGTCCATGGCATGTTCATCTTCTGCTATCCTCTAAGGAACAACAATGACTTCAAAATGTCTGCAAATGAACGTGCTGGAATCTATAAAAAATTCATCCGTGAAGCAAAAATCGACACCATTCAGATACTGCTGCCCGTACCCTTACCCGGCACAGAACTAAGAGAAAGACTGAAAAAGCAGAATCGCATCTACCCCCTCGAAGATATCGGATGGCAATACTATGATGGCAGTTTCCCATTGTTCGAACCTGACGAGCCATTGAACTCCGAGCAGGTACAAAAGGGCGGAAGAAAAATTATGGGCAGATTCTATCAGTTCGGGTACATGTTTCTCGTGCCCGTTAATATCCTTTCTTTCACCAGCCTGATTTTCTTCCTCCATGACCTGGGCCAGGGATGGAGAAGATGGTACCGCTCATGGAGAAATCATCTCGTACGTTTCGGCGGCTGGATTATCTTTCGCAAATGGTCCATCACATTTCGACAAGACAAATTTCCCAGAAAGCTCCAGAAAGCTCGACAACACCTCAAAAAAACCAATTATCGAATCCCTGAAAAATAACTGATAATAATTGCAATCAGTCTTTGTGTTTCCACCTGACTCCCCTGGAGCGGAAGCCACAGGATAACACGATAATATGCGATTCGTAACAAATTACCATTTCGCCAGGCGAAATAATCAAATACAATTGGTATAAAACAGGCGGAAAACTGCCTCCAAAACTTACACAAAAATTAAATTACAGCCGGTTTTACACAGCTTTTCAACGAGACAATTTGCAGAACATCACATCAAGAGATTTTCTTGCCGGGTGTTTATGAAAACGATATGCTGTTCCGCACAAACTAAACGTCATAAGCACGAATATATATGAATTTCGAAGTCTGCTCGGCCTTGATGATGGTCACAGCGGGATTATTATCGACGTGCATTCGGCATGAAACTTCAGGAAGGAAATAGAATAAAATGATACCAATCGATTTATCAGGAAAAACCGCAATCGTAACGGGCGGGGGACAGGGACTCGGAGCGGAATTTTGCACAACCCTTCAAAAGACCGGCGCAAATGTTGTTATCAACTATTTCAGCGATGATGCTGACGTAAATCAAAAACGTGCAGAAAAACTTTCCGAAACTCTCGGAGAAAAAACCGTTGCTATCGCTGCCGATGTACGTGATGCCGAACAGATAAACCTTATGTTTGAAAAAACAATTGAACTCTTCGGAGGTATAGACATCCTCGTTAACAATGCCGGCATAATCCGCGACCGCTCCGTAAAGAAAATGAGCCAGGAAGAATGGAACGACGTACTGAATACAAATTTAACCGGCGTTTTTAATGTTTGTAAACACGCCGCCGAAAAACTTTCTGAGGGAGGAAAAATTGTCAATATTTCATCTATTTCCGGTATTATCGGCTTTTTCGGACAGGCCAACTATGCAGCATCAAAGGCGGGCGTAATTGCTTTTACCAAAGTTCTGAGCAAAGAACTCGCCCAAAGAAATATCACTGTCAACGCGGTTGCGCCGGGTGTCGTACTTACGGAAATGGGCCTGACTATTCCGGCTGAAATCAGGTCTGATATGCTTAAATCAATCCCTCTCGGCAGATTTGGCGAACCTCGGGAAATTGCAAACGTTGTCTTGTTTTTATGCAGTAAATTTTCTTCCTATGTAACCGGCCAGGTCATACACGTCAATGGCGGATGGATATAGTGAAAAATCTGAAACATAAATTATGTTCAGTCGATGAAGCCGTCGACCTCATTCAAAATTACCACACCATTGCCTCGGGTGGATTCGTCGGAGCAGGACATCCCGAAGCGTTAACCTCTGCTATTGAACGAAAATTTCTCCAAAAAGGCCGACCGGAACACCTCACTCTCGTTTACGCCGCCGGTCAGGGAGATGGAAAGAATCGGGGACTGAATCACCTTGCCCATAAAGGTTTGCTGAAACGAGTGGTAGGCGGACATTGGGGACTCGCGCCAAAACTCGGTAAACTCGCTGTCGATGGACTCATTGAGGCATACAATTTTCCACAGGGTGTTATCTCACATCTGTTCAGAGACATCGCCGCAGGAAGGCCCGGATGTATAACACACATTGGGCTCGATACATTTATCGACCCCGTCATCATGTCCGGACGACTTGACAATCGAACACCCCAGGGACTCGTTGAAAGAATTGAACTCGACGGTAAAACATGGCTATGGTACAAGTCTTTTCCGATTCATGTCGGCCTTATACGCGCTACCGCCGCCGATGTCGTCGGAAATCTTGTTATGAACAAAGAAGCTTTGTTCGGTGAAGTCCTGCCTATCGCCCAGGCTGCTCATAATAGCGGCGGCATTGTCATTGCTCAGGTAACTAAGCTCCTTGATAAACGTGTCAACCCCCAGATTGTTAAAGTCCCTGGCA
>CAZGGE010000084.1:0-2160 GCA_964524285.1 uncultured Pirellulales bacterium | reverse complement strand
CTGGCATATTGGTCGATAAAATTGTACTTGCCGAACCTGCTGAACATGAACAAACATTTGCCGAACATTATAATCCCGCCTACTGTAACTCTCGTGAAGATGACTCACAGGTACGAGACGCTCTCAGGCCTCTGCCTCCTGGACCACGCCGGATAATCGCTTCACGTGCCTGCAATGAAATTCCCGAAAATGCTATAGTTAACCTCGGAATTGGAACCCCTGAAGGAATAGCATGCATTGCAGCAGAACGTGGTGTGTTCAATAACTTTACACTGACCGTTGAAAGCGGCCCGATAGGAGGCATTCCTGCGGGGGGGCTGAGCTTCGGCGCTTCTCTGTATCCCGACGCCGTCGTCGACCAGCCCGCTCAGTTTGACTTTTATGACGGAAGAGGAATTGACTTCGCCTCACTCGGTGCCGCTCAGATAGATGCCGAGGGAAATGTCAACGTTTCAAAATTTGGTACAAAACTGGCCGGCGTGGGTGGTTTTGTCAATATTACACAAACTGCTAAAAAAGTTGTTTTCTGCGGCGCTTTCACCGCAGGCGGCCTCTATGTAAAAATCCAGAACGGAAAACTAAAAATCGTCACCGAAGGACGTACAAAAAAATTTATCAATAAGGTTCAGCAAATATCATTCAGCGCCGCTCGATCGCGAAAAGTAGGCCAAAAAGTCCTTTATGTTACCGAAAGAGCCGTATTCAGACTCACTAAAAATGGTATCGAACTGGTGGAAATAGCGCCCGGAATCGACCTTAACAAAAATGTTCTCGCTCAAATGGAGTTCAAGCCAATAATCCGCCGGGTCGAATTAATGCCGCAAAGTGTGTTAACTTAAGGAAAAAACAATGCCCCCGATATGTATAGTTGCTGCTAAACGCACGCCTCATGGACGTCTTATGGGCGCTCTCTCAAAATATTCCGCAGTTGATTTGGCGACAACCGCGGCCAAAACCTTGTTTAATAAAATCAAACCTGAAAATATCGACCAGGCAATTGTCGGCAATGTGCTCGCCGCCGGCCAGGGTATGAACATTGCTCGACAGATTGCGATAAAACTCGATATCCCCATTGACAGACCCGCTTGTACCGTAAATATGATGTGTGCATCGGGTATGCAGGCCGTTGTATTGGCCGCGCAGCAGATAGAATTAGGCCGGGCAAATACAATCCTTTGCGGCGGCACAGAATCAATGTCAAACGCACCTTATTTGCTCGACAGAGCAAGGTTTGGCTACAGGCTCGGTGACGCCGTTTTAATAGACGCTCTGCTTCGTGACGGCCTTGTCGACACTTTTATAAATGAACACATGGGCTTCACCGTAGAGAACCTCGCCAAAAAGTACGGTATCGACAGAAAAAAACAGGATGAATTCGCCCTGAAAAGCCATCAAAAATACGCACAGGCACAGAAAAAAGGCAAATTTGACGACGAACGAATGCCGCTTCAGGAACTTCAACAGGATGAACACCCTCGCCCCGATACCAGTATCGAAAAACTCAGCTCCCTGAAACCTGCTTTCAGAACCGACGGCACCGTAACTGCCGGAAACGCTTCCGGAATCAACGACGGTGCTGCAATGATGGTCGTATGCGACCGCAATACTGCAGAACAAAACGGCTGGAAACCACTCGCTGAAATCGGCGACTCGGCCTCCGTTGGCTGCGACCCCAAAGTATTCGGACTCGGCCCTGTTTACGCAGCTCAAAAACTTTGCCAACAGCAAAATTTGAAACTCAAGGATTTCGACACCGTAGAAATTAACGAGGCTTTCGCCGTCCAGACCATTGCCTGCATGAAGGAATTGAACCTTGACGATGAAAACCTCAATCCCGAAGGAGGAGCAATCGCATTAGGCCATCCCATCGGAACCAGCGGTGCACGCCTCGTAGTTCACCTTTCACACCGTATCAATCGCGGCCAAACAGAAAATGCACTGGCCGCTTTATGTGTGGGTGGAGGCATGGGAATAGCCATGTCCTTAAAAAAAATATCCTGATAATACTTGTCGGCATAACTCATCAACTCAATAAAAATCTTGACGGTAGAACATATTTAGCCTGCATTTCTCACAGGCCTATTGAAAAAAGCTCCATGTTTTGATATAACCTATTTGAATAAAAGGAGTTAAACCAAAGACAAGGAGCTGTCTTATGAA
>CAZGGE010000083.1:0-12910 GCA_964524285.1 uncultured Pirellulales bacterium | reverse complement strand
GCAACCGGCAGATAAACTGCTGTTGTACTCAGACGGTGCGGAGAGTTTTATCGGTCAAAGCGATGAAAATAACGGATTTGTATTTACAAGGGAGTTTGAGCAGCTAAAGGATTTGCCTGTGGAGGAGATGGTTGAAGGTTTCAATCAACTTGTTAAAAGCAAAAAGGGAGGGATTCTGCAGGCCGACGACGTTACCATGCTGGTTCTGGAAATTCTTCAGCGAAAATGAGAGTGCAACGAAATAAAATCCACGTTTTTCAGAGAACAGCGGATTTGTGACGGTGGCTGTGGCACTCGATATTGACGGCGACCGGAAGAGAAGCAATATGACAGGGGGCGGTTTCAATAGAACACTGTAGCGCGGTGGTGTCTCCACCAAGACCCTGCGGGCCGATGCCAAGCGAGTTTATCTTCCCCAACAGATGCTCTTCCATTCCCGCATAAAAAGGGTCGGCATGACTTGTGCCCACGCACCGAAGCAGCGCTTTTTTGCTCAGAAGACAGCAAACCTCGAAATTACCTCCGATTCCCACACCAATCATAAAAGGGGGACAGGCGTCGGCGCCGGCGTCTTTCACCACTGAAATCACCCATTCGAGTAACCGTTCTTTTGTTGCGGTCGGCTTAAACATCTTGAATTGGCTTTTGTTTTCGCATCCGCCGCCTTTTGTCATGACCGTTATACTCACTTTGTCCCCCGGGACGATTTCATGGTGAATGATTGCAGGAGTGTTTGAGCCTGTGTTACGCCGCTGATTCAAGGGTTCCCCCACGACACTGTTTCGCAAAAAACCCTTTCTGTAGCCACGCTCCACGCCTGAGTTAATTGCATCATAAAGGCTTTGTCCCGCAGGTGATTTCACCGCAACCTCATTTCCCTGCCTGAAGAAAACCACTGCCAGACCGGTGTCCTGACAGAGAGGGATTTTTTCGGCCTTGGCTATGCGGGCATTTTCGAGAAGCTGGTTCAGTATTACCACAGCGGTGCGATTCGTTTCCTTTGACGCGGCCCGTTCGAGCGCTTTCAACACATCCTCCGGCAGTTCATAGGCAGCTCTGATGCAGAGCGATTCGACCGTGTCCACTACTTTATCAAATTCAATCTCTCGCATAATTTATGTACTATCCCCGCCTTTTGCAATAGACAGCATCAACCGGTGTGTGTATATGTCAATCGATATTTACCCGGAAGGTTTTATAAGTAATATTCTGGACAGAATCTGCTATTTTCACAGCTATAATATGCTCGCCCGCATCGAGGTCTTCAATCAATATACTGAAATCCTCCGTGGTAGTGTCATATACTTTATCTTCCGGCAATGTGCCTTTCCATTCGTTGTCGCTGTTAATGGTATAATGGAGACTGCCTATGGCACTTAGCTGGTCAAGCACCTTGAGCTTCAGCGTTATATCATTACCGCTTTTTTGTATGGTGTATTTGCCAATTTCAGGACCGCTGTTGTCAACTACTACCGGGTCGCTCACCCTCGTTCCCGTCATTGCGGTTTCCGTCGTATTGCTCATGCGGTCGTCGGCGGTGATTCTTATTTCATATCGGCCGTCCTCCACGGTCTTGGCATCCCACTCATAATTGTTCGCATTAATCTTGTCTTCGATTTCAATCCAGCTCGCCCAGCCGATTTTCCTGAAATCAATGTTGTAGATGAGCTGGTCCTCATTCTTATCGCTTGCCTTGTACTCGATTTTGAATACACCCTTTTTGTCGGGTGTGTCGATGCCGCTGACCGTAACGGATTCCACGTCGGGCGCAAGGTTCGGCACGGTATAGGGAACCGCAATCTCTCTTATTGATGGTGTTTCCCGCCCGTCGGGGCTTTTAAGGATAATCTTGTACTGACAGAACCTGCCGAGCGGACATTGAAGTTGTGTCGGCCCGGTCATCTCAACAGGGCTGGTCCACTTGGAAAAGGTCGGGTCGTTAATATCACCCACGTTGCCGCTCCGCGAGCAAACCTTTAAGATACAGTCTTCAGGTATGTCGGCTTCTACCTGTAGCTTACCCCATCTCGCAGGTTGGCCGGCGTCGACAAGCTCGGAGACGTAACTTCCTTCGGAGGCATAGTCCTCGGAAAGCTTGACCAGCGTTGCAGGGTTTGCCGTACCAACGTATATGTCGTTACCTTCGACCGCAATAGCGGCGACCTGGGATGACTTCGGGTGCTCATAAAGGACCTTGTGAGATTCCGCCTCGGGGTCAATCGAAAACAACTGTGCCTTGTTACCTGTGCCTGCTAAAATTTCATTCTCCCTTGCGGCGATTGTGAAAATAACCGCAGGCTGTGCAAATACCTCACTTACATATCCCTGAGGCGTTACCTTGTATATCTGACTTTGTTGACCGGGTTTCGAAGGTTGCCTGCGCGAATCCTGTGGCGAATTATTACCGCCGTTGCCCGGATTGCTGTGTGCTATCCTTAACTGCATGCCCCCTTTTCCGGACTGTGAGGAAGCCGGATTAGCCTCCGGACCGGCCTCGGGCCTCCCCGCCATGGGTACCGTTTCGGCAAAGTCATTCTGGGCCTTTACGATTTGCGCCGAAGTAGCGGCAGCGTACAAACCGTTATCTTTTCTGAAAAGCAAAGAGGTGATTTCAGGCTGCTCCGAGTCGTAAACAACCGAAGCGGTTTTATCACGACTGCTTAGTTTGTAGATAAGCCCTCTTTCGTCGCTGCCCGCGTATATGAAGCCGTCTTCGCCTACAACAAGAGAAAGGATATTTTTGTCCCGGCATTTATACAAAGGCTGTGCATCCCTCCCAAAAGAGTCGAGTTTATAAACGTTTCCCTCCGGCCCGGTACCCAGATAAATGTTGCCTGCATCGTCGGTTTCTATCGCGAAGATATATTTAGCCTCATTCGGCTCATAAACCGTTTCCAGTTCACCCCCACTTAGCCGGCATAACCTGCAACTTTTCCCACTTATTCCAACCAGTAACCTCCCTGCCACGTCGACGTTCATTGCAAAGATGTGTTCGTTGGCGAGGTGTGTCTCGGCCTCAACTACATTAGCATCCGCCGGCTGGTTTGCTTCCGCCGGTGTCGATGCCTTATCCTCTTCGGGACTTGCCGAATATATCTCTTTCAGTTCTCCAAGAGAAAATTCATATACCCCGCCGTTGGGACTTGTGCCGATATATATCGTACCCCCTCTTGCTATAATACAGTTGACCGACCAGACCCTTTCGAATTCTTCGACCAGTGTTTCCGCTGACCGACCGAGGCGGATTATACCCCTCGATGTTATGACCACGTCTTCGGTTTCACCCTTTGCCAACTCTGCACTGGTAGTATGGCGTACGATGCTGCTGGTAACAGCAAAACACTTCGTATCAACCATAAAAATCGCCGAAAATAACAAAGAAATACAAACGAAGGCTAAAAAATCTTTATTTCGACCAGAATTTTGCGCCTTTGTGGGGTATCTCATTTTTTACTCCGATTATCTTTCACTTCTATGGGTATAATTCTTCTGTCGAGTATGAGCGAGCCGGTCTCAACGCTTTTTTCTTTATAGTGATGGTAAGGGTGAGCCATCAAAGTCCTTTTCTCATCCGCAAGAATAAGAGCCTTTGTCGCGGGCAGGTCGGGTAATTCCGCCTGTTCAAGGGCAAGACCGCCCGGTGGCAGTTCAAGAACACAATAAAGCCGGTCTCTCTTCACACTTAAAATGGTTCTTAAGGCCTCAACCAGTGTCTCCATATTCTCCGGCATGAAACGATAAGGTGCCGACTTTCTAAGAAAATCCTCATAACCGGTCGGCCCCGTTATTGTCAGTTTGTACTTGCCGGCGGCAAGCTCTGCCGGCAGCACAAAGCTGAACTCGTACTTCTTCTTCCTCGCAAGGTAGGATTCAACTACAACCTCCAGGCTGATTGTGTCGCCTGCTTTAACCTCCGTATCCGCGACATTGACCGACCATATTTCAGCAAGAACATTATCCGGAGTTATCCGCAGGCCAAAGTCCAGTGATTTTATCTGAATTCGCTTATAAGGATTATTCATCAGAATGGCCACCGTTGCGACCGCTTCACGGCTGACTTCCGAGATACTGGTGCACGTTGACATGTTTCGGAAACGAATAGGCTCGAAGCCTTCAAAACCAATTTCCACCTGATATTCAACCTTATGGTCCGGCGGAAAATCGCCCTGCATGTAAGCAGCACCTCCCAGAGCCGCGTGAAGAAGCAGGGGGGTGAGTATTTGATTGTCGGCAAGGTGACAATTATATGTCCGCCGTTGAGGGTCATTATACCGGTCTACGGTTATCGTCACCGGAATCATACTGGCTTGTTGACCGAGCCGACCGAACACCGCTGTGGACTTGTCGATACTCAATGCTCCGACAACCTTCGTAGCACTACCAAGCTTGAATGAACGCACAACATTGGAGACCACCGTATGAATATGCCCCGCACCCATCGGAAGCTCCAGAGGGCCGTAACCAAGAAAGCTGTGACCAAACGCGTAGACTTTATCGCCTTGTACTTCCGTGGCGGTGCCTATCGCAGCCATCGTAATGTCCCCGGTCGCAAGTGGTACAGACAATGGTGAACCGGGAACAATTTCGTCGGTCCCTTCAGCCTGAGATGTATTAACGGCGGCGGCTCCACTAACCGCCATAAATCCAAAGGGTTCTACCCATTGGTTCAGGCGGCTGCATACAGGCTCCGCAAGACCCGATGTAACAATCGGAAACGGCAGACGGACGGCCTGGTGGGGCAGCTCTCGTCCTTTTTTGCTTAAACTGGTAACTTTGCTGTAAACTTCCGTAAGCTCCAGAGGCTTTGAGAAATCCATAGCGAAAGCCGGTTTCCCCGAATTTTTCCCCTCCCTGCCTTGTTCTTCGGTAACGGCAAGCATCTCCGCAATGGGAGTAACTCCGTAAAGAGGGTCTTTGCTGTAAAGCCAACCGAAAGCAAGGGCGCCGGCAAGACGGTTCTCTATGAATACAGGTGAACCGCTGCACCCCGCTACCGGACCCGTGTGCAAAAATCTTTTGTCCGTTCCCTTAACGATGATGGCATCGTGGCCGGGGGAAATATTACGAACTACACTGAGCACCTCCAGACCGAATTTCTCCACTTCGCTGCCTTTATAAGCTGTCAGACAGTAAGCATCCATGCCGGGCTTGATTTCGTCTATCCCGATATATCTGTCAGGGTCCGGCGGCTCGGCGGCATAGCCGTACCAGCTTAAAACAAAGCTGAGAAGAAAGATTCCGGCCCATAGGAGTTGTAATCCGGTTCTCATATCCGCAAATCCCCTGAAAAATCATGCCGGCAAAGACGTTCCCGAGCTTTCTTTACGCGGGTATTAAAAATGAAGCCGGCATATACAAAAGCCTGATTCGAGCACAAAGAGAAAATACTAATCAACACACAGGATAATTGCAAGGCAAAACATGTTCTGTTAAAATCACCATATTGAAGTAAACTGACGAAATAGCAGGGTTCAAAGCGGAGAAATCAAATGAAAGCCGAACACCGGCACGAATTGAAGACAAATGAGCTTGCCGAATGGCTGGCAAACTTCCCGACATGGGCAAAGAAGAATGTCCGCCCGATTATCTACGTAACAGTGGTGGCTGTGCTCGTCATCGGTTCTTATGCATATAAAAAGTATAAGGAAGATGTGCTCGATGTGCGAATTAAGAAAGAATGGACCAATTTACTTTTGGCACTTCCACACAACAAAAGGCAGATAATACAGGCGCAACAGCAGGGAATGGACCTATCGTACAGGCTGCTTGAGACCGCCAAAAAACTAAAGACGTTTGCATCCGAGTGTGAAAATGAACGAATGGCAACACTTGCTTTAATAAAACACGGACACGCTCTGCGCGCGGAATTATTATATCGACCTGAAACACCAAATGAGCAGGAACAACAGGTGCAAATCGCAAAGGCAAAAAAAAGCTACAAAAAAGCTCTCGAAAAAGCGCAGACAGACAACTATCTTGCAGCCGAGGCAAAATTAGGCATGGGGCTTTGTGAAGAGCACCTCGGTAATTTTGAAAAAGCAGCAAAGATTTATTCGCAACTGGTACAAAGCGAAAAATTCGCCGGCACGACCGGTGCTAACCAGGCCGCTTATCGCCTCAAAACAATGGATTCATATAAGGAAGATGTAGTATTTGCCGAGGCGACGCAGGCACCCGCCGGACCAAATCAAATTGAACCTGCACCGGCAACATTGACTACCGAGCCGATACCAATGACACCCGCAAATGAGCCGCCTCCACAAAAAATGCACGTTCCACAAGTCAATGAGACACGCACCCCCCAAACTCTCGAATGACAAAAAAAGGAAGCGAAAAAAGCAGGTCTAAGTCGGCCCGCAATTCGACCAAAATCTCCCACAAGAAAATTATACAGGGCAAAACCATTTGGAACTGCATGTCGGAAGTACGGTAAAAGAAAGACGCATAGATAAGTATATTCACGACCGGCTGCGAAACGTAACGCGTGCTCTAATTCAAAAGCAAATCGAAGAGGGGACGGTTACGGTTAACGCAAAAACCGTAAAGTGCAGCTACAAAATTAAACCCGGGGATGTGATTGTGTTACCCACACCAGAAATACCCACAAACGAAATTGAGCCTCAAGACATACCGCTTTCGATTCTCTTCGAGGATGAATACATCATTGTTGTCAACAAGCCGGCGGCGATGATTGTTCATCCGGCAAGAAGTTATACCAAAGGAACTCTTGTTAATGCTTTATTGCATCATTGCGGGGGTCTTTCAACCGGCGGTGAACCGTCCCGGCCGGGAATTGTGCACAGGCTTGATAAAAATACGACCGGAGTCATGGTGGTGGCCAAAAACGAAAACGCACAGTTAAAAATTGCACGTCAGTTTCACGACAGACGAGTGAACAAAACATATCTTGCGATTGTTCACGGAAAACCTCAATTGCGGCAGGACCGAATAAGCGCCCCCCTCGGCCTCCATCCCCGCGCACGGGAAAAATATGCCATCAGACCCGAGACGGGAAAGAAGGCGGTTACCTTTTATCAGGTAATGGAAGAATTCCGGGGTTTTTCACTGTTAAAGCTCTCTCCGAAGACGGGCAGAACCCACCAGCTCAGGGTTCACATGGCGTATATGAAAAATCCGATAGTAGCCGACGACATGTACAGAGGTAAGATGGTTTATCCCTGGCAGTTAAAAGACGGCGAACCTTTGGTTGAAGACCCCTTGATGAAAAGGCCCGCCCTGCACGCATTCAGTCTCGGCTTCCGCCATCCGGGCAGCGGCGAAGTGGTTAATTTCCAGTGCCCCCTTGCAGAGGACATGCAACAGTTTCTTGATATGCTGCGAGAGCATCGCAGTCTGTGAAGAGCTTTTATTTCTGTGGCAGTTTTGCGAGGTCCGCGTCCGAGCCTGCCACCATGAGAATGTCGTCCTGGTAAACGATTGTGTTCGGCATGGGAACGTTTATTATATCACTTTTTGCGTCTTTTGTATTCTGTGCTGTTTCCCCCCTTTTTATGGAGACCAGGTTCACGCGATATTTTTGCCGAAGCTGAAGGTCCATAACGGTCTTTCCGTCAAAGCTTGCCGGCGCTTTAATCCTTGCCAGACTGTATCCCGGTGCGAAGTCTATCTTTTCCCCGATTTGTGGTGCAATGAGCTTATACGCCCATCTCTGGGCGGATTCTATTTCAGGATAAATAACATCTGTTGCCCCTACTTTGGAAAAGACTTCGCCGGCGATTAGACTTTCTGCTCTGGCATAGATTTGCTTTACCCCCATTTGCCGGAGGTTGACCACGGTAAGTATCGCAGACTCGAACCCTTCCTGCCCTATGCCGATTATAGCCACGTCGACTTTGTCCACCCCCTGGGCCTTCAGTGCTTCTTCGTCCGTACTGTCGAGACGAACGGCGTGGCTTACCTGGTCGCCTATAAGCTCGACTTCGTGCCGGTTCCGGTCGATGGCGATTACTTCGGCCCCGCTCATGGTCAGTGCGACAGCGAGTTTCTGACCGAATCTGCCCAGCCCTATGACGGCAAAACTTTTCATGATTTGGACTCCGGTTGTTGAACTGGAACGTCCCGACGCTCTCAGCCCACAATAATCGCTTCCTCGGGGTAATTATATTTTACCGGTTTCAGATTGAAAGTTACCATCGCAAGAAGCGTCAACGGTCCCAGTCTTCCAATCAGCATCGTGAAAATGATAATTAATTTACCAGCCGATGTCAAAGACGGAGTTATGCCGGTACTCAGCCCCACTGTTCCCAGTGCCGATGACGCCTCGAACATTATCTGCGAAAATGTAAAGTCCTTTTCACTTTCCGTTACCGATAAAGACAGGGTAACGCCCAGAAGAACGACGGCGAACAGCAAAGCGACGGTTATTGCCCTTGCCACGGTTACTACCCGGATGGACCGTTTGAACATTTCAACTTCCCAGCGTTTTCGCAGGGCCGCTATGACCGTCATAATAACGACGGCGAAGGTAACGGTTTTGATACCGCCCGCCGTTGAGCCGGGCGAGCCTCCGACAAACATAAGCAGTATCAGCACCAGTTGGCTTGATGCCGACAACTCCGAGATGTCCACCGTATTGAACCCCGCGGTTCTGGCAGTAACAGACTGAAAGAACGCGCTCGCTATTGTCGATTTTTCCGGCTGACCGCCCGTCGCGAAACGTTCGAAAAACAATATGCCGGCCATTCCCAGTATTATCAACACTAAGCTGACGCTTAGAACCACTTTTGTCTGCAATCTCATCCTTCGGGGAGCTTCCATTGAAATTCTGTACTGTCTGTTGACCAGCTTCTTGAAGAATCTTTTAATTCTGTCAGCGGCGAGATTTGCCAGGTCGTAAAGTACGCCGAAACCAAGACCGCCGAGAATAATAAGCGGACAAAAAACAGCATAAACAATCCAGCATTTTTTGTAGTCAACAAGACTGTTGCCGAAAAGACTGAAACCGGCATTGCAGAAGGCGCTGACGGCATGAAAGACACTGCAGAACAACTGCTGGCTCGGGTCCTCTATGCCTGCCGGAACGTCGTCCCACATTCCGTACATGGCGATTGCTCCGAAGGTCTCGAACAGAATTGTGCCCACAAATATGAATACTATCATGTTCCCCAGTCGACCAAGCGTTCTGGCGCTGATGAGGTCCTGCATGGCAGCCGATTCCCGAACGGTAAGCGCCTGCCCGAGTAAAAGAGCAAAAACAGCCCCGAAAACCACGATTCCAAGCCCGCCGAGCTGAATGAGCGACAGAATTACAATTTGTCCCATCAGACTGAAGTCGGTGCCGGTATCTTTGACGATAAGACCGGTTACACATGTAGCGCTGGTGGCGGTAAACAAGGCATCCACAAAACCAAGATTTTCATTTGTTACGGACCTCGGCAGCATAAGCAGGCCCGCGCCGCTGAGTATGAGTACCAGAAAGCTTATCAGAAGCGCACGTGTGGGATTTCTGCCGGTAGCCGCGATGCTTATGGTGGTCTTGCAAAGTTTGGTTACCACCTGCAGGACCAGGTAAATTCCTACGGCTACATGGCGCACTGCAACCGGTGCGGCGGGGAACCACCGGCCGGCCATGAGCAGGGTAACAGCCAATGCCACCAGTAGTGGTATCTCGTACCAGTTTGTGAAGATATATTCGGTTTTGGATTCGGCGTTGAAAAGCCTTATGACCTTTTCAATCAAAAAGATGCACAGAAGTATGGCCTGAGCGGCGTACAACAAACCTGCGGGCAAAAGGGGCCTTTCAAATCCGAACAGCATGATGAAGGTGGCGGCCACCGCCGCCGCGGTGATGGCGTTGAAACCTATAAGCAGTTTCTCCAGAACCTTGTTTTTGTAGGTAACTTTCATATCCGGTCAGACAATTATTAGCTTTTTCGTCGGGCAAATTCCAGAAAAATGTATGTTATATTGTTTTCGACTCACCACACATTCAAACAGCACCTTCATTCATTTATGCCACGTCCGCCAGGCCCAGAGCATCGCCGAACTTATCCAGCAGCGAGCGACGGATATTTTTGTGCTCCGATTTCGTCAACATAGGGTCCTTTGATATTAACTCGAAGGCGTTTTTTCTCGCCATTACCACAAGCTGGTAATCGTCGATGATATTGGCGATTTTCAAATCGGGCAGGCCGTGCTGACGGGTACTGAATAATTCGCCGGGACCGCGAAGACTGAGGTCATGCTCGGCAATTTCGAAGCCATCGTTGCATCTGGTCATGACTTCAAGCCTGCTCCGCGCAAGCTCATTGGCTGTATCGGAAAACAGCAGGCAGTATGATTTTGCATGTCCCCTTCCGATTCGCCCGCGAAGCTGGTGCAATTGAGCCAGTCCGAACCGGTCTGATGTTTCCACTACCATGATGGTTGCGTTGGGGACATCTACGCCCACTTCGATAACAACAGTGGAAACAAGAAGGTCGACTTTATGATTCCTGAAATCCGACATGATTTTCTGTTTTTTCTTAGAAGGCATCCTTCCATGCAGTAGGCTGACTTTGAATTCGGGGAAAACGTGCTTTGCAAGATGCTCGTATTCGTCGGTGGCGGCCTTGACATCTATGTTTTTACCGCTGCCTGCAACCTGTGGATATACGAAATATGCCTGTTTTCCCGCTTTGAGTCGGTGGCGAATGAAATCATACGCCTTGTTGCGATCTGCCTTATCCACCCACCTTGTGATGATAGAACCCCTGCCGGGCGGGCTGTGTTTAATCACCGATACGTCAAGGTCGCCGAAAGCCGTCATGGCCAGCGTTCTGGGAATAGGCGTAGCGGTCATAACCAGACAGTGCGGGGTGGTCTCCTTGCGCAACGCCGCCCTTTGTACAACGCCGAATTTGTGCTGTTCGTCTATTATGACCAGGCCCAGGTCCCTGAACTCCACATCCGCCTGAATCAGCGCCACCGTACCGACGACTATATCCAGACTCCCTTTTTTAATGCGCTCGAGCATAAGGGACCTTTTCTTCCCGCTGACGCCGCCGGTAAGGCAGGCAGTTCTTACTTTACTGTTTTTCAGGTATCTCTCTATGCTCAGATAATGTTGCTCGGCAAGGACCTCGGTAGGTGCCATGATTGCGACCTGCTTTTTGTTTGCAACCGCAAGCAGTGCCGCATAAAGAGCAACGACTGTTTTTCCGGAGCCGACGTCTCCCTGCAACAAGCGGTTCATCGGCTTGGAATCGCCCATGTCGTTCACTATTTCCTCGATTACCCGGTTCTGGTCTTCGGTAAGCAAAAAGGGAAATCGCCTTCTGATGCGGGTGTCGATTTTCCGGCTGCAAGTCATGGGATGGGCTGCGGCAAAGTTGCGGTTACGATGACGGCGCAACGCAAGACCTGCCTGCATTAAAAAAAGCTCGTCGTATTTCAGACGCTTTTTTGCCTGTGCGAGTTTTTCTTGGTCGGGCGGCAGATGTATCCATCTGAAGGCGTCGGGCCTGTTTATCAGATTGGCCTGTTTTAGTAGCTGTTTATCGAAGAATTCGTCGACGAGTTGCTGGATTTGGTCGAGGACGGGACGAATTATGCGTTTTATCTGTATACTGCTGAGCCGGCCGGTCGCAGGGTATACCCCGCCGCTGAAATGCTCGCCGGCGTCGGGTTGCTTTTCGTCAATAGTTGTGAATTTCGGGTTTGTAAGCTGTATCTGGTGTTTATAAACGCTGACCTTTCCCGTGGCCACTAATACCTGTCCGACCTGCAGTCGGTTTCTCAGGTATCCGCCGTGGAACCACACCATCCTGCAGGGAGCGGTTTCGTCGGCGATTATCACTTCAAAGATGGGTGGATTCCTGAAGCTCTGATAATCGGTGGACTCGATAAGGCCGACGATAGTTACCTGTTTTCCCTGTTGCATTTGGGATATTTTGACCGGCTCGGGCGCAAATACCCAGTCGCGCGGATAAAATTCGAGCAGGTCTGTTACTGTCCTGACACCGAGGCGTGCAAATACCTCCGCCCTTGCGGGTCCGACGCCTTTAAGGTATTGCACCGGTGTGGTTCTCTTAATTTTCCTGTTCGTTTTTTCGACGGTAGAACCCATAATTCATATTAGTGAAGCAAATTTTGCAGTTAAAAGTAAATTCTCACACCATATTCATGGTTATTCCTCAAAGCCGAATTTTCCGATGAGCTTTACGAATCGGACGTCGCATATTGCTTTTTCTGTTAGCTGGTTTTTTTGTTTTTGGCCGAGAACGAGTCGCTGCATAGCGGTCGGCCCTACCGGTGCGATTATGATGCCGCCGTCGTCGAGTTGTTGGATTAGCGGCACGGGGATTTTTGGAACGGCGGCGGTAACCATGATTCTATCGAATTTTTTTTCGCCCGGCCAGCCGCAGCTTCCGTCTCCGACGTGGAACTCGATGTTTGTTATTCCAAGCTCTTCGAGGTTTGCCCTGGCTTTTTCCGCAAGGCTGGCAATCTTCTCCACGGTGTAGACCTTCTCTGTAAGTTCGCAGAGTATCGCGGTCTGATAGCCACAGCCGGTTCCGATTTCGAGGACGTCGCAATGGGGATGTATCTGCAGGGCCTGCGTCATAAGTGCAACGATATAGGGCTGGGAAATAGTTTGTCCGGCGCCTATGGGGAGGGGGCCGTCGCAGTAAGCTTGTGGCTTGTGGCTTTCAGGCACGAAGTGCTCGCGTGGTATCCGTGCGAAGGCGTCGATTACGCGCGGGTCGGTTATATCTCGGCCTCGGAGGTGGCGTTCGAGCATTTTCCGCCGGTCTTTTGCGAGCTTGTCGTGAGCGGGCAAAATCATAGATACAATAATCTTCAGCACGAGCAGGTTTTGCAAACGATTTTTCAGGCTGGGGGGCGATATGGCGATCGGGTTTGAATTGCGGTGTACCACGTGGGATACACCGCCGAATGGGTTTGAATC
>CAZGGE010000082.1:2457-12966 GCA_964524285.1 uncultured Pirellulales bacterium | reverse complement strand
CAATGAGTGTAAATCATTGTTTAACATAGATTTATGTGTTTTACAGAAGGCTTTAATTTTAATTTGAAAGGAGAATAATCATGCCAGGTGGTGATGGTACAGGTCCTGCAGGTATGGGGCCGATGACAGGCAGAGCGGCGGGATTTTGTGCGGGCAATTCGATGCCGGGCTACATGAATCCTGTTGGCGGACGCGGCTACGGGGGATGGGGTCGCGGATTCAGAGGCGGGGGCAGAGGCCGGCGTAACTGGTATTATGCAACGGGACTTCCGGGCTGGGCCAGAGCGGCTCAGGGAATGCCGGCGTGGGGCGGGGGCTATCCGGTTGGCTATGCCGGAGGATTTGGAGGCCCTGTGAGTTCTGAGCAACAGCAGCAGGCGCTGAAACAGCAGGCGGAATATCTTCAACAGTCGCTCGACGATATAAACAAGCGAATGGACGAGCTCGAAAAGGAAAAGTCGCAGTAGTCGAACGATTGGGGAAACGGCAGGGGCGGTTTTTCCGCCCTTGTTTGTTTTCTGCGTGCGTATTTGGGGCGTAAATGGATTTGAAATTTATGAAAGAGAGATGGCGTGGGTAAGCGAGTTTTAATCGCAGGTGGTGTAGCAGGAGGAGCATCCGCGGCGGCCAGGTTGCGTCGTCTTGACGAGGATGCGGAGATAATCCTTTTCGAGAGAGGTAATTATATTTCTTTTGCGAATTGCGGCCTGCCTTATTACGTCGGCGAGGTGATAAAGGAGCGGAATGATTTGCTTGTTCAAACGCCCGAGCGTTTCAAGGCGAGATTTGATATTGAGGTAAGGCTGAAGAGTGAAGTAACGGCCATAAATCGTGAGAGCAAGGAAGTCAGCGTAACAAGTTTGAATGACGAGCGTAGTTATATTGAGAGCTATGACAAGGTGGTATTGTCGCCCGGTGCGGAGCCTTTCCGTCCACCCATCCCGGGGATTGATTCCGGACGCATATTTACTCTTCGCAGCATTGGTGATGCCGACGCGATAAGGGATTATATTGACTCGGAAAAGCCAAAACGTGCGGTAGTTGTTGGTGGAGGTTATATCGGCCTTGAGATGGCGGAAAACCTTCGCAATCGTGGTATGCTGGTGGCGATTGTGGAGATGCTGGAGCAGGTGATGCCGACGGTTGATAAAGAAATGGCGGGTCTGTTGCATGAGCATCTGCACGAGCAAAGTGTTGCTTTGTGGCTTGGAGACGGTGTGGCGGGATTTCGTGAGATTGATTCCAAGCTGATAATTTCGTTGAAGTCGGGTATGGAACTTTCGTGTGATATGGCGGTTCTGGCTATCGGTGTTAAGCCGGAGGTAAAGCTGGCTAAAGATGCAGGACTGGAGCTGGGTGAGAAGGGAGGCATAAAAGTAAATGAGCACTTGCAGAGCAGCGACCCGGACATTTTTGCAATAGGTGATGCAATAGAGGTTCGTCATTTTGTTTTAGACAAGCGGGTGCTGATACCGCTTGCGGGACCTGCGAACAAGCAGGGCAGGATAGCGGCGGACAATATAGCGGGCAGGGACGTTGAGTATAAGGGTACGCAGGGAACGGCCATTTTGAAGGTGTTTGAGTTGACGGTAGCGATGACGGGAGCTACGGAGAAGAATCTGATTGCGGAGCAGCAGGATTATGAAAAGGTTTATCTTCATCCGGCCAATCACGTTGGTTACTACCCTGGCGCCCAACAGATGCACATGAAAGTTCTTTTCGGCAGGTCTGCCGGTCGGATTCTCGGTGCGCAGATTGTGGGCAAGGATGGAGTCGACAAGCGAATAGACGTGTTTGCCACAGCGATACGTTCGGGTATGACGGTTTTCGACCTTCAGGAGCTTGAACTGGCTTATGCACCGCCTTACGGCAGCGGCAAGGATCCGGTAAACATGGCGGGTTATGCAGCGGGTAATATACTTGACGGAACTGCGGAAGTTATCCATTTTGAGAATCTTGACGGGGATACATATTTGCTTGACGTTCGTTCGGCTTCGGAAGCAAGTCGAGGAATGATGTCCCAAGCAGTTAACATACCGGTGGACGAATTGCGCGGCAGGCTGGGTGAGTTGCTTAGGGATAAGCCAATTAATGTTTGTTGTGCGGCGGGTATCCGCAGCTATGTCGCGTGCAGGATTTTGAAACAGAAGGGTTTTACGGCGAAGAGTCTTGCCGGTGGTTATTCGACTTATATTGCGAGAACGAGTGGGCAATTGCTGGAAGGGGTAACAGCACAGCAGTTGAGAGATGAGTTCTGTACGGGATTTTGATAAAGCGTTCGAGGCCTTTATTTAATTTTACGGAGGTGCAACGATGCCGATTTTCGAGTATGAATGCAAGAAATGCGGGCACAGAATGGAGTTTTTAGAGAGAAGCAGTGATTCAGGCAGGCACAATTGCGAGAAATGCGGGAGCAAGGATTTACACAAGCTGTTGTCGACATTCAGTGCGGGTCAGAGCAGTTCGGGCACAGGCGGCGGTGGTGGTGATTCGTGTCCGACGGGAACTTGTCCATTAGGTTAGAAAGGAGCATTATGAAGATAGCGATAACGAGCACAGGGCGGACACTGGACGACGAGGTAGAAGCAAGGTTCGGTCGGTGTAGTCATTTTTTGATTGTCGACACCGAGAGCATGGAATTTGAGTCTATGGAGAATCCTAATACGGCTTTGGGCGGAGGTGCGGGAGTACAGTCTGCTCAGATGATGGCGGAGAAGGATGTCCGCACGATTTTGACGGGCAATTGCGGTCCCAATGCTTTCAGGGTATTCGTTGAGGCGGGCATCGAGGTAATTGTCGGTGTGAGCGGTAAGGTTCGCGATGCTGTTGAGCAGTTCAAGGCGGGCAAGCTGAATGCTGCCGAAGGGCCGAGTGTTGAGAGGCGTTTCGGTGAAGGCGGCTCAGACTGACGAGTATTAACGAAAAGATACAAACAGTAACGAGATTACTTTGCAAGGAGGGAGCGTTCTGCAGGAAGGACATTGATTGATGATTATTTCGGTTGCAAGTGGTAAGGGTGGAACAGGAAAGACTACCATAGCTACGAGCCTGGCGATTTCGCTTTCAAAGACAGGAGTTGAGGTTCAGTATCTTGATTGTGATGCGGAAGAGCCGAACGGGCATATTTTTCTCAAGCCGGACATCGAAAGCGTGGAGGAGGTAACGGTTGGTGTGCCGGAAGTTGACCGGTCGAAATGTACGGGATGTGGCAAGTGTGGTGAGCTTTGTCAGTATAGTGCGATTACCTGTGTTAAGGGTAAGGTGCTGGTTTTCGAGGAGCTTTGTCATTCTTGCGGGGGTTGTATGGCGATTTGTCCTGAAGGTGCGATAAGTGAAAAGGAGCGTAAAATCGGGACGGCGGAATTCGGCAAATCAGGCGAGCTGCATTTCGGCCAGGGGAAACTGGAGATAGGAGCCATACAAACGCCGGCTTTGATTAAGCACGTCAAGGGGCGTTTGCGTGAGGAAGCGGTTAACGTGCTTGACGTTCCGCCGGGGACATCTTGTCCGGTGATAGAAGCGGTGAAGGACAGCGATTTTGTACTGCTTGTTACGGAGCCTACGCCATTCGGCTTGAACGACCTGGAGCTTGCGGTTCAGGTGGTGAGACAACTGGGGCTTTCTTTCGGTGTGGTTATAAACCGCAGCGACGTGGGGGACGACATTGTTGTTAAATACTGTGAAGTGGAAGGCATTGATGTGCTGATGGAGATACCTAACGACCGGAAAGTTGCCGAGAGCTATTCGCGTGGTTCGACACTTTGCGAAGCTTTGCCGGAATACAGGCGTAGGTTCGAACAGTTATACGAAAATATTAATGGTAAGGCCGGCGTGAAATGAAAGACGACGGCGAATTTATTAATCGCATAAGTCGGGATTCGAAGGCTCGCAAAGCTGCGTGTGAGATTCTCGGAGTCGAGGAGAATGCCGACAGTGAGCAACTGAAGAAGGCTTACAGAGAGGCAGCGGTCAAGTATCATCCGGACCATAACGCCGGCGAGGGGGAGTCGGAGCGAAAGTTTACGCTGGCCAAGTGTGCTTATGAGCTTCTGGCTTACGATAAGCACTGTGATAGGATTCTGGAGGAGATAAATTCGTGGCGAGGTGTTCCGGAGGACCAGGAGTACAAACTCGACAACCGGTGGGGACATTTTTTGTGGTGGCGTGAGAAGTTTTTCAGCTCCGGTGAACAGGAGAAACGAGCAAACGGCAGGAGCTGTATTTGAAGAGACAAGATGCGAAATACAAGACTAAACGGCAGGCTTTCTGATTTAGCATAGACAAATACTCCGGATGAAAGGCTATCCGGTCAATAAAGATACGAGAAAATCAGGAGAGATAAAAGCTAACACTCATGAAAGATGAAAAGACGCATGTATTCGAGAACGTAGTATTTCAAAAGGTAAACGAAGCTGCAAAGACTGTTTTCAGTGGTCCCGGAGAGATGGAAATCGGCCCCGCGTCTGAGTTTGGCGGCAGCGGTCAAACGCTGAATCCGGAAGAGCTGTTTGTCGCTGCAATTAACGGCTGTTTAATGAATACCTTTTTTTATTTTACGCGTAAGTTCAAGATTGAGATTTTGTCTTACCGCTCTGAAGCGCAAGGGCAGCTTGAAAAGCAATCGGACGGATTTCGATTTACCGGCGTCAAGGTTCAGGCGCAAGTCGAGGTATCCGAGGCCAGATTTGTTGAGAAAGTTGGTGAAGCAGGGAGGCTGGCGAAAAAATATTGTCTGGTTTCACGTTCAGTTGCCTGTCCGGTAGATTATCAACCGGAGGTTGAAGTTGAAGGAAATAAAAATTTTGGAGACTAAAAACATGCCATGGGTAAATCAGGATTTATGTGCAGGCTGTGGGATTTGTGTAGATGAATGTCCGACAGGTGCGATAGAGCAGGAGGAAAGCCGAAAAGTGGTTATCAACGATGACAAGTGTATTCGATGCGGTAAGTGTCATGAGGTTTGCCCGCGGGATGCCGTCAGGCACGACAGTGAAAGGATTCCGGAAGAGGTCGAAGAAAATATGGAGAAAACCAGAAATCTCTTGCAACACTACGACGAGTCCGAAGAACGACGGCAATTCATCGGGCGAATGATTCGCTATTTCAGGAAAGAGAAGAAGGTAGCGGGTCTGACCATAGACAAACTGACAGACATGGAGAAGGAATTTAGCGGCATAAAATAACTTCTATAGCAATATATTCAACGTATATCAGTGTCAGCGCTTTAGCGAAACGGGACGAGGTATTTATGAAGGAATTAGTAGTAATAAGCGGCAAGGGCGGGACGGGTAAGACGAGTATCACGGCGTCGTTTGCATCTTTGGCGAAGAAAGCGGTACTGGCGGACTGTGACGTAGATGCGGCGGATTTGCACCTGGTTGTGGAGCCGAAGATAGTTGAGGAATTTGAATTTTCGGGAGGTAAGCGTGCTGCTATTGTTGCCGAGAAGTGCATAGGCTGCGGCAAGTGTGCGGATATGTGCCGATTTGATGCGATTGATTTTAACGGCCCGGCGAATGAAACGGTTCGAAAGACTTATACGATAGACCCTGTTTCCTGTGAAGGCTGCAAGGTGTGTGTGGAGTTTTGCCCTGTTGATGCTATTGAGTTCAAGGCGGCGGTCAACGGCAAGTGGTTTATATCCGATACTCGTTTCGGGCCTATGGCGCACGCCAAACTTGGTATTGCGGAGGAAAACAGCGGCAAGCTGGTTACACTGATTCGTCAAAAGGCCAAAGAGATTGCGGATGAGCAGAAACGTGAGCTTGTTATTGTAGACGGTTCTCCGGGGATAGGCTGTCCGGTTATTGCATCCATTACGGGAGCGGACGTGGTTCTTGTGGTTACGGAGCCGACTCTTTCGGGTATACACGACCTGGAGCGAGTAACGGAGCTTACATCCAGTTTCGGTATTAAGACGCTGGTATGTGTGAATAAGGCGGACATCAATCCCGAAATGACCGAACGCATCAAAGAGTTTTCTGGGAGTCGAAAGCTAAGGGTCGTCGGTGAGATTGCTTATGATGAGAGTTTCACCAAGGCGCAGGTGATGAAGGCTACGCTGATTGAGTATACCGGCGGCGATATTGCAGAGAAGGTTAAAGCGATGTGGAGAGAAGTTACGTATGCTCTCGGCTGAAGTAAACAGGAACGTAAGGGAGCCGGAAGTGTCTGGTTTTGATTTCGGCAGGATAGCGGAGCGTTATGAGCAATGGTATTCGACTCGGCGGGGCCGATTGTACGACCGCTCGGAGAAAAGAGCGATTGACCGCCTGCTTGCCGGAGTCGGCAGGGGGAAATTGCTGGAAGTTGGTTGCGGCACGGGGCACTGGAGTGAATATTTCAGCGAGAAAGGATTTGAGGTAACGGGTATCGATATTTCCGAAGAGATGATAAACGCTGCGAAGGCAAGGCAAATAAGGGGCAGCAGATTTGAGGTGGCAGATGGGGCGAATCTGCCTTTTGATGATGGGGAGTTCGAGGTTGGGGCGGCAATTACGAGCCTGGAATTTACGAGAAGCCCTGAGGGGATTCTTAGCGAGATGGTTCGTTGTGTGAGCAAGCCCGGGGGCCGGCTGATAGTCGGTGCATTGAACTCGCGGAGTAGTTATAATCTCAAGCGGAAAAACCGGCCGGGAAGTGCATATTCTTCGGCTCATTTTTTTTCACCGGATGAGTTATATGAGTTGCTGTGTCAGTTCGGAAGTGTGCAAGTTTTGATTGCCGGGTTTGTTTGGCAAAGTGACTGGTTGCTGCGGTTGTCTGCGTTGTATGAATTTGCGGGTGGTGTTATGCACAGCAATCGCGGGGCATTTATTGCGGCGAGGGTAGATTTATGAAGGTACAGGCAGAAATAAGTATTTATCCTTTGAGGACAAAAAGTGTCAGCGAGGCTGTTACAGAATTTGTCGAAATTTTTAAAGGTCAGGATTTGGATGTAAGCACTTCTGCTATGAGTACGTTCGCAGTGGGCGAGGCTGAGCAGTTGTTTGCAGGCTGCGAAAAGGGATTCGAGCGGCTGGCTGAGAAATATGACGTAGTGCTGAGCATGAAGATTTCCAATGCGTGTCCGGAAGTGGGGCATGGGTAATTACGGAGGCGAATTTGATATGCCGGGAAAGACGAATAAGGCAAGTCTCGAAGAGCGTAAGAGTCAAATGAAGGCCAGGCAAGAGCAGGCACGTGCGAGGATGTCGGATATAAAGCATAAAATAATTGTTGTTTCGGGCAAGGGGGGCGTTGGCAAGAGCAGTGTGGCGGGCAATTTTGCGGTCTGGCTCTCGGAGCAAGGTAAAGCAGTTGGTTTGCTTGACGTGGACATGCACGGGCCGAGCGTACCCAAACTTCTTGGTCTCGAGGGGATGCAGTTGAGGGGCAGTGAATCGGAGATTGAGCCGGCTGTTTATAAGGGTAAGCTGAAGGTTATGAGTATTGGTTTTTTATTGAATAACGACCGCAGTGCGCTGATATGGCGTGGGCCGATGAAGCATAACATTATCAATCAGTTCGTCGGTCAGGTGGCATGGGGAAAGCTGGATTATCTCGTGGTAGATTGTCCGCCGGGCACGGGTGATGAGCCATTGTCGATAGTTCAGCTATTGGGCGAGGTTGACGGAGCGATAGTGGTTACGACTCCTCAGGAGCTTGCGGTAACGGACGTTCGCAAGTGTGTTACCTTCTGCCGGGAGTTGGGAGTGGCGGTTCTCGGCGTAGTTGAGAATATGAGCGGGTTTGTGTGTCCGCATTGTGGACGCCGGTCGGATATTTTTGGAGCAGGCGGTGGCGAAAAGATGGCGAAGGAGTTTTTTGTTCCCTTTCTCGGCAGTGTTCCTATGGACATGTCAATGTCAGTTGCATGTGATACAGGTCGGCCTGCCCTGCTTGCGAAAGGTCAAAGCGCAGCAGCGGAGGCTCTTAGAGGTGCCTTTGAGAAGCTGTGGGGAAAGGCAGTTACGGAGCAGACGGAAACTTTTGAAAGGAAAATAATGAAAGTAGCGATACCATTAACAGACGGGAAATTATCGATGCACTTTGGTCATTGTGATGAGTTCGCAATATTGGAGGTTGATCCAGGTAAGAAAGAGGTGATGAAGGTTTTGAAGGGTGAGCCGCCGGCCCATGAGCCGGGTGCTCTGCCGAGGTGGCTCAAGGAGCAAGAGGTAAGCGTCATTATAGCGGGAGGTATGGGCCAGCGGGCACAGATGCTGTTTGAGGAATATGGAATTGAAGTTGTGGCAGGTGCTCAAGGCGGAACGGCTGAAGAGCTTGCTGAGGCATACATAAACGGTACGCTGGAAAAGGGCGAGAACATCTGCGACCACTGACACAGATTCGGTTTTTTAATAAAAAGCCCGACTTGCGAGGCAGTCAGGTCTGGAAGTAATGGCTAATAGTATTCAACTAACGTCCCTGATAGAGAACAGGGTATACAGGCCACAGCTCAGGGCTGAACACGGCTTATCATTCTGGATTGAATATGGTGGCAAGCATATTCTTTTTGATACGGGTCAGAGCGATTTAGTATTATACAATGCACGGTTACTGGGGATTGACTTATCGGCGGCAGATGCAATCGTTTTGAGCCACGGGCACTACGACCACACGGGGGGGCTGGGTGAAATTCTGGATATTGCGCCGGAATCGAGATTGTATTTTCATCCTGCGGCACTGGAGGCCAAATACTCGATAAAGAACGGCAGGTCGAGACAAACAGGGATTTCGGAAAGCTTAAAAAACAGACTGTTGCGAGAGGAAGAAGCAGGCAGGGTATGCTATACCGAGAAAGCTCAGGAAGTTGGGGCCGGCATAATGGTTACGGGCGAAATACCGAGGAAGTGTTCGTTTGAAGCTTCGGGCGGGCGTTTTTATCTTGATTCGCAGGGGGAGGAGCCCGACCGACTTGTGGACGACCAGGCGTTGTTTCTGGAGACGGGGGCGGGAGTTGTAGTTGTTTTTGGTTGCGCTCATGCCGGCGCGGTCAATACACTGTACTACGTTAAGGAGCTGAGCAAGGGCAGGATACATGCCGTGCTGGGCGGTATGCACCTTGTCAATGCAGGCGATGAGAGGATAGCGAGAACCATCGAAGTTATGGAACGAATCGATATAAAAAAGATAGGTGCGGCTCACTGCACAGGGCTCAAGGCGTCAAGAATGATCTGGGATACGTTCGGGGGTCGCTGTGTGGATTGTTCGGTTGGCTCACAAATTATTGTGGGTTAATTTTTTGCCTGGTAGCGGTGGTCAGGGTAAGGAACAGGACAGAGGTGAAAAAGTATGAGCATTAAGGAGAATTACAATCGTATACGGCGGGAGATTCCGGACGATGTAGCTATAGTATTGGCGGCAAAGACCATATTGGCTGAAGAAGTGGCGGAGGCGATTGACGCCGGCGTTACCGACATCGGAGAGAATTACGTTCAGGAAGCAGAGCAGGTTTACCACATTCTGGGTGAAAGAGCGGCGAAGGTCAGATGGCACATGATAGGGAATCTGCAGAAGAACAAGATTAACAAGGCTCTTAAGGTTTTTGACGTTATCGAGACGGTCGATACATTCGAGAAGGCACGGGATATTAATAAGAGGGTTCCGAAGTCGGGCCGGCCGAGTGTTTCTGTTTTAATCGAGATAAACATCGGCAGCGAGTTTAGCAAAGCGGGACTGAAGCCACAGGAACACGAGCCTTTCGAAGAGTTTATGGAAGAGCTGGTTTGCCGGATGGCTTATTTGGAGCATTTGAGGATTGAAGGTCTTATGACGATGGGGCCTCGTTTTGAGGACCCGGAGAAAAGCCGGCTTTATTTTCGAAGGACGGCGGGTATTTTTGAAAAATTGAAGGTGCCGGATTTGCCTAACGTGGATATGAAGTACCTTTCGATGGGTATGAGCGGCTCTTATAAAGTAGCGATAGAAGAAGGTTCGAATATGGTGAGAATCGGCACGGCCGTGTTCGGAGAGAGGCATTATGAATAACGAGCAACAAGCTCAAAAGGAATGAGATAAGAGATGTCGGACTGGCAGAGGAACAAGGGTATTGAATTTCTCAAGAATGTTGGGCTGCGCAGTGGCGACAAGGTTTTGGATTTTGGCTGTAGAGTAGGTCGGTACAGCATACCGGCTGCTATATTGGTTGGCGAAGGAGGCAAAGTTTTTGCCGTCGATAAAGACAGTGAACCTTTGAGCGAGCTGACGGAAAAGGCAGAAAACATCGGCTTGAAAAACCTAGAAACGATAAAAGCAAGCGAAGAGGTGAAAATACCGCTTTGGCGAAACAGCGTGGATGCGGTTCTGCTGTATGACGTTTTGCATTATTTTAATTCCCAACAGAGACGCGTGCTATACAAAGAGTGTTTTCGGGTACTTGTGAGCAGCGGGCTTTTGTCGGTCTATCCCAAGCATACGAAGGATGATGAGCCAAACCGGGAGTTCGAGGGTGTTTCTCAGGCGGACATAGTAGAGGAAATTCAGGAATGTAAAGGAAGTAGGAGGGGCATCGGGCTTGGTGCCTTG
>CAZGGE010000082.1:0-2447 GCA_964524285.1 uncultured Pirellulales bacterium | reverse complement strand
ATTCGATTTAACCGGCAAACACTGCGGCACGCTCATCCATGATGAGGAATTGACGCAGGGGTGTATTTTCAATTTCAGCAAGTGAGTGCGTTCTTTTCCGGAGTAATTTTTCGATCAAGAGATTGAGCGTGAATGAGTTTTTGTTCTCTGTGCCGGTAAAAGATGGGGAAATTGCGGGTTCTGATACCATTGAGTTATCGCAAGCGGTTCGGCGAGAAAATTGGACTTGACAACAAAGCCTCAATGACTACATTGGTTTAATGGGTGTGCAAGTGTTGTTTTTGCTGGAGACTTTATGGCGAGAGTAACTCTGCCTGACGGCAGTAAACTTGAGATAGAAAACGGAATCACAGCAAAGGAATTGGCCGAACGTATCGGGCCGGGGCTGTCAAAAGCGGCAGTGGCGGCGCGAATAAACGGGGAATTAGTAGATTTATCCACGCCAATCAGTGGAGATAGGCAATTCGAGATAGTAACGGCGAATGAGCGGGCAGGTCTTGAAGTGATGCGTCATAGCTGTGCGCACGTGATGGCGGAAGCGATATGCAGCATTTGGCCTGGTGCGAAACTGGTTTACGGCCCGAGCGTTAAGGACGGATTTTATTACGATATCGACCTTGATGAGTCCATCCGGCCTGAAGATTTCGAGCTTATTGAGTCGAAGATGCGAGAGATTGCCGGTGCTGATAAGCCCTTTGTTCGGCGTGAGATGAGCAGGGAAGAGGCTTTTGAGAATCTGGCGGGCGAGAGATACAAGCTGGACAACATAAAACGTTCGGACAGCGAGGTAGTAAGTTTTTATTCGCACGGCGACGGTTTCGAGGATTTGTGTCGTGGGCCTCACGTGCCGAGCACGGGCAGGGTGGGCAGTTTCAAAGTTACATCGGTGGCGGGTGCTTACTGGCACGGTGATCCAACGGAGAAGATGCTTCAGCGTGTTTATGGGACGACCTGGCCGAGCGAAAAACAACTCAAGGAATACCTGCAACGGCGGGAGGAAGCAAAGAAGCGTGACCACCGGGTTCTGGGCAAGCAGCTCGATTTTTTCAGTTTTCACGAGGAGGGTCCCGGCTTTGCGTTCATGCACTCGGGGGGGATGATTATCTGGAACGAGATAGTGGATTACTGGCGAAGCGTTCACAACAAATACGAGTACCATGAGATAAAGACGCCTATAATACTGAATGAGAAGTTATGGCACCAGAGCGGTCACTGGGACAACTATAAGGAGAACATGTACTTTACGGATTTTGACGAGTCGACCTATGCCATAAAGCCGATGAACTGTCCCGGTGGGTGTCTGGTATACAAGACCCGCAAGCATTCCTATCGCGAGTTTCCTCTTCGGGTTGCGGAGCTTGGGCTTGTGCACAGGCACGAGGCGAGCGGGGTGATGCACGGTCTTTTTCGAGTGCGTCAGTTCACGCAGGATGACGCCCATATTTTCTGTACGCCCGAGCAGATTGAGCAGGAAATAACAGGTGTTATCGAGCTTACTTTTGAAATTTACCGGGCGTTTGGTTTTGAGGATTTTCATATTGAGTTGTCGACCAGGCCTGAAAAACACATTGGTTCGGATGAAATCTGGGAAACGGCGACGGATGCATTGAAAGGAGCTTTGGAGGCCAAAGGAATAGACTATCAGCTTAACGAGGGCGACGGTGCGTTTTACGGGCCGAAAATCGATTTTCACATCAAGGATTGTCTTGGCAGGTCATGGCAGCTTGGAACGATACAGTTGGATTTTTCGATGCCGGAACGTTTCGGGCTGGTTTTTACAGACAAGGATAATACCGAGAAGACGCCGGTAATGATACACCGGGCGGTACTTGGGTCGTTTGAACGATTTATCGGGATTCTAATCGAGCATTATGCGGCCAATTTTCCTTTGTGGCTTGCTCCCGAGCAGGCGAGGGTTCTGTCAATCAGTGAGAAAAGCAACGAATACGTGGTCGAGGTTGAGAAAAAGCTGAAGGCTGCGCAATTACGGTGTAAAGCCGACGTTTCGGACGAGAAGATAGGTGCGAAGATAGCCAAAGCTCACGCCGACAAGATTCCATATATGCTTGTGGCAGGTCCGAAGGAACAAGAGTCTGCAAGTGTGAATGTGCGAATACGAGGTTCTAAAGAAAATGTTACGCTGGGTATTGCGGGCTTCATAGAAGCTGCCAAAGGACAAATTGCGGATAAGTCAATTAAGTTGGGTTTTGGTTGACGGTATTGTTAAATCTTCGAGACAAAAACGGATGAAAAACGCAAGAATTGTTACAAGATTTAAGGAGGCATAAAATCAAGGACAAATCGCTGAAGGTCAACGGCGGTATTCGGGCGAAGCAGGTACGTCTAATAGACGAAAGCAACAACCAGGTGGGAGTTGTGGAGAGGTATGAGGCGATAGGCAAGGCCAAAGAGGCGGGCCTGGACCTGGTAGAAGTGGCTCCCACGAG
>CAZGGE010000081.1:0-13378 GCA_964524285.1 uncultured Pirellulales bacterium | reverse complement strand
GAGTCGTCTGGCAGGATAACGCCGGTGCTTGTCAGCCGGGTCAGCCCGGACAGTGAGAAGCCGGCAGGTTACGAATTCGTATATGCGTTTCAGATAAAGACCATTGAAGAAAACGAATTTGCCGAAATGGTTTATCTGGACCAGGCAGGCCGAATCATAAAAAGACTGCAAACCCCGAAAATAATCGTGCTTGAGCGAACCAATCCGGAACGAATAAAGGCACTTTTCCCCGAAAGGGCGGAGCTTGTTCTCAGGCCGGGCACTGATATATGATGAATAGAATCTTTTTTAACGATATTATCATGGAGGAATTTTATGACGGATGATTCGAACGTTTACGATTGCATAATTATTGGAGCCGGCCCTGCGGGGCTGGCGGGGGCTCTTTATACTTCCCGTGACAGGTTGAGCACGTTGATACTCGAGAAATTCTATCCGGGCGGACAAATAAACAATACCGACAGGATAGAAAATTACCCCGGTATAGAGCGTATTGACGGTCCTGGGCTTATTGAAGCAATGCACAACCAGGTCCGCAATTTCGGCACGGAAGTGCAAACAAGCAGTGAAGTTACCGGTCTGTCCAAGAGCGAAAACGGACGATTGCAGGTAAGCTGTGATGATAAAGTTTACCGTGGAAAAGTGATAATAGCTGCGCCTGGCAGCGACTATCGAAAGCTGGGAATCCCGGGAGAGGACAAATTCCGCAAAGCAGGCACAGGTGTCAGTTACTGCGGAACCTGTGATGCCCCCTTTTTCAAAGGCAAAAAAGTACTGGCCGTCGGAGGAGGAAACACCGCAGTCGAAGAAACCCTGCATCTGACCAGGTACGCCGAGCACGTTACGCTGATTCATCGCAGGGATGAATTAAGGGCAACCCGGGTACTTGCCGAGCAACTGGCAGCAAAAGCGAAGGAGTCCGGCACGAATCTTTCGCTGCGTTACAGCACCATAGCGACCTCTATAAAGGGCAGCGATAAAGTGGAGTCAGTCCGTCTAAAAGACGTCAAGACCGGGCGGGAAGAAGACTTTGTATGTGACGGCGTATTTATATTTGTCGGGATGGTTCCCAATACGGATTTTCTCAAAGGCTTTGTAGAGTTGACCGATAAGGGTTTTATTAAGTGCGATTGTGCGTATCTGAGGACGTCGGTTCCGGGCGTTTTTGCGGCCGGTGACTGCCGGGTTGGTGCGGCAATGCAACTCGCTACCGCGGTGGCCGACGGGGTGGTCGCCGCCGTGATGCTGAAGCAGTACATGCTTGACAGTCAATGGTGGCAAAAGCCCGCCACCGATATTCTTCAGCCCGGCGGCTGGTAAAAATATACAGCCGGACGATTTATTTTACCTCGACAGAGACGCCGGGATTGAACGGATTTGTTCTAACGGCCAGCGAAAACAGGTATGGATATCGCCTGCTCAGATGCTGCATGTAACTGAGCCATTCCCTAACGAGCAGTCCGTAAGCCCTTTTAATGTCCCCTGCAAGATGTTTGTAGTCGGTTTCGGGCAGTTTCTCGATATTTTTGCGGTGCGAAAGTTCGTCGGCCAGGTGAAATACCGCCCACAAAAGCTCGGTGAAGTACTCATGCTCGAGCAAATTCGGATTTTCGAGCAATCGCAGAAGAAATTCTTTTTTCGAAACCAGAAACTGCTGTAAGCCGGCAAGGTTCCCTTTTTTACCGGCGACTTCGTAGCCGTGATTCTGAAGTGCACTGCTCAATTGCTCGAATTGCTCAGGCGACCATTGTTTATCCACGGCCAATTGTTCCGATAATTTTTCATATTGAGGGTCGAAAGCAACGAAATATCTTAGCAGCGGCGTCCCCACTTCGCTGAAAAACGCCCCGATAACCATGTTGAGTTTGCTGAACATTGCCCGCTTTTCCCGCTGTTCGAGCAACTGGTGGATAATGAGGGTAACAAGTAATACCTCGATAAATACAAATGCGACGTCTCCTATCATATAGAGGAATATGTGATGAACATCTTCAAAAATGAGAAAATGAAAATAATAAACAATCGCCGACAGCACCACGAGGGTAACGCCGAACACAATTTTTTTTCTGGGTCCGAAAGTTCTCATAGCTTTATCCTTTAACGAATGGGCCAGCCAGGAATACGCTGTTTTTGCGAACCATTTTCGAGGTTTTCTTTTCGATAAATAATTGACAAAAGAAATATTCTTAACAAGGCCGCAGCAATAAAAAAGGGGTATTCGCTCAATAGTGCTCGGCACTATGCCGGACGATTTGTCCTTCGACCATGTATATCACGTCCTCCGCTATGTTGGTTGCGTGGTCCGCTATTCGCTCGAGGTGCCTTGAGACAGACAAAAGGTGTATCAGGGATTCGATATGTTCGGTGTTTACCTTAAGTGCGTTTTGAACTTTAAGATATATTTCGCGGTTAAGTGAATCCACTATTTCGTCGTTTTTGCGAACTCCTTCCGCTGTTTCCACGCTGAGGCTCACCAGGGCGTCCAGGCTTTCCTTTAGCATGTTTTGTGTGTTTCTGGCCATTCCTACGAAATCGAAAGATATATCCACTCTGGGTTGTCTTGCAAGGAACTCGGAGCGTTCGGCAATATTAACGGCAAGGTCGCCGATGCGTTCGAGGTCGTTGTTAATCTTTAGCACAGCTACCAGGAATCTCAAGTCTATTGCCACCGGCTGATACAGAGCGAGGATTTTGAGGCATTCCTCTTCTACTTGAACCTCGGCTTCGTCAATGCGGAAGTCATTTTCTATTATTTTCTCAGCCAGTTTTGCATCTCTTTTATCGATGGAAACTGTTGCTTCACGAACGGCGTTTTCGACCCTGGCTCCGAGATTCAGCAGCTTCTTTTTTATGTTTTCAATTTCTCTTTGTAGATGAGTAGACATATTTGTCTCCGCTGGAATTGGCAATTTTCAGAATATATTAACATAAGATTCATCTTATGGTTCAGCATCGACCTTTACCTGGGCCGGCCCCCATCAAATTTTCCGGCGTACATGTTAACCGAACCTGCCTGTTACATAGTCCTCGGTTCGTTTTTTGCCCGGATTACTGAATATTTTTGGGGTTGAATCATATTCTATCAGTTCGCCGAGGCACAAGAAGGCGGTTCTCTTGCTTACCCTTGCAGCCTGCTGCATATTATGAGTTACGATTACTATGGTATAATTTTTCTGTAGTTGGCCCATAAGGTCCTCTATTTTTCCGGTGGCAATAGGGTCGAGTGCCGAGCAGGGTTCGTCCATAAGCAGTACTTTCGGCCTGGTAGCCAGAGCTCGAGCGATGCAAAGCCTTTGTTGCTGGCCTCCGGAGAGAGCTATTGCGGATTTCTTCAAATCATCTCGTACCTCCTGCCACAAAGCGGCGGCATTAAGACTTTCCTCGACAATCTGTTGTAGTTTTGACCGGTTTTTGATGCCCTGGAGGCGAGGCCCGTAAGCAACATTATCAAATATAGTTTTGGGGAAAGGATTTGGTTTTTGGAAAACCATACCCACCTGCTGTCGCAATCGCACCAGATTTACCCTCTTGTCGTATACATCCAGGCCGTTCACTTCCAGCCTGCCTTCGGTTCGAACATGTGGTATAAGGTCATTCATTCGGTTTATGCTGCGCAGGAAGGTACTTTTCCCACAGCCGCTGGGGCCGATTATCGCGGTAACCTCACAGGGATAGATGTCCATGGTGATGTTTTTGACGCCGACTGTGGAACCATAATAGAAGCCAAAATTTTCAGACCTTATTATGGCGCACTCACACTCGTCGGCCGGCTTGTTTTTGTTTGTATTTTCTTCTGGCCTCATCTTGAATAACGGTTGCAGTGCCGGTTTCTCAGGCTCTGGTTTCATCGTTGATTTGGTCGCATCAGCTTTGTTCGATTTTACCTGTGGTTCATTCATCATCCTCTACCTGCCGTGCAGCTTTTTGAAAACCCGCGTTCTCATTACAATGGCAATAGCATTCAGGCAAAGAACCAGCAAAATCAGCGTTACCACCATTCCATACTGTTTATGCGGAGCTACGGTAGTCAAATCCTCTTTGACCGCCGTTGCATAGCTGCCGAAAGACAGAGTCGGAGTGGACTGGAAAAGCCACCCGAACAGGGATTTAAATGACGGCGCCGAGCCTGAAGCGACTGCACCGGTAAAAATTATCGGAGCGGTCTCACCAGCTACCCTGCTGAGACTTAGTATAACACCTGTGAGAATGCCGGGCAAGGCCGCCGGAAGGGTTACATGAATAAAAGTGCGAAAATGGCTTGCACCGAGAGCAAGCGAAGCCTCCTTGTAGGGCTTGGGTACCGTGCGAATGGCTTCTTCGCTGGCCCTGATCATGACCGGAAGCGTCAACACGGCAAGAGTTAGTGAAGCAGCGATTACGCAACGCTTTGAAGGCCCCCCGAAGGCCGGCAAAAGAACATTAACGAAAAATGCAAGCCCGAAAAGCCCAAAAACAATGCTCGGAACACCGGCCAGCGTATTTATGCACATCCTGATAAAACGAATCAGGAAATTGTCGGGCGCACACTCCACCAGATAAGCAGCCGATATTACTCCAAGCGGTATGACGAAAAACATGCTAAGAAGTGTTATCACAAGCGTCCCCAATATCTCAGGCCAGATGCCGCCGTATAGATGGTCGGGCGTGCTGTCATCGAAAAAGTACCGCCAGTAAAAAGTACGCCGCGGATTAAGCATGTCGTCCAGATTTGCATCCACGTATTCGAAGAGCGGCTCCAGCGTGGTGCCGGCAAATTGCGTAATCCGTGGCACCTGCTTTTCCACCAGTGGTTTACCTGGTTGTTGCTGCACCCATTCTTTCTTGTACATCAGTTTATGCAGCAGTATCTGTGCTCTGTCCCATCTGGTTGCCCCATATCTGTGTCTTGCCAGGGGCGGCTCGGGTTCATCGGGCCTGGGGCCAAGCAACCGGCTGATGATTTCCTGCATTTGCTGCAATTCACCGGCGTATTCCCGCCGTTTTTTAAGGTCAATCCGGGAAACAGCTTTTTGATACCTTTGTGCGAGTTCAAATAATTTTTGAGCGGTGTCAACCTGCAATCGCTCGTCGGTGCGGTACTGCAAAACCTCATCAATTATTTGTTTTATTTCCTCTTTACTGTCGCTTTCGAAGGCCGTTATCAGCTTATCTCTCAGGTTGCGTGTCAAAGACCTGAGCTTGTGATATTTTTCATCGGGGACATTGCGATAGCGTAATTCTTTTCCGAATTCACGATGAATCTCTCTGGCCTGGTCGGTAAGATTTTCGGTATCGACGCCGGCCTTGAATTCATCAATCAAATTGTACACGTAAGCGCGGCTTTGCTGCGTTTTTTCTATTTCCGTCACTAATGCAGCTTCATTTCCCCTGCCGAATAGAGACATCTGCATTTCACGGAATTCCACGGTGCCCCTGAAAAAGACGGCGCCTATGCCGCGCCAAATCATCGGCCCGAGTATTCCAATGAGCACGATTACGATGAGCAGGACCGCCATGGCGGTAAGAACCGTAATCGCATTGTTGCAAGTCCGTCGTACAAATGTGTTCATGACTGTTTTCCCAGCTTCTTTTTTGCCCTGTTAAGGAAATAACCGCTCACCATATTCAGCATAAATGTCAGGACGAGCAGGAGAAGTCCTACGGTAAATAGCGACCTGTAATGTGGAGAACCTTTGACGGTTTCCCCCATGTCGCCCGCTATGGTGGCGGTCATTGTTCTGACCGACTGAGAAAGGTCCCACCAGGGATGTGGAATCTGGCTTGCATTTCCCGCAGCCATCCACACCGCCATTGTTTCACCTATGGCTCTCATCATCCCCAGTACTATTCCGGCAATAATTCCGCTGTGCGCCGCCGGTATTACGACCCTGAATACCGTCTCGGCGCGTGTTGCCCCAAGTCCGTACGATGCTTCTCTGAGTTCTCGGCCTACGGCGGAGATGGAATCTTCGGCCACGCTTATTATCGTCGGAAGTGCCATAATAGACAGCATAATGGATGCGTTTAATGCGTTTGCACCGGTCGAGAATCCGAGGCTGGTTTGCATCCACGGAGCCAGCACCAGAACCGCGAAAAAGCCGTACGCAACAGAAGGAATTGCAGCAAGTACCTCGATGACCGGCTTAACGATAGAACGTATTCTCAAGCCCACTATGTCACTGATAAATATGGCCGCCAGTATACCCGTGGGTACAGAGAAAACCAGAGCCGCAAAGGTTACATACAATGAACCGGCAATCAGCGCAAGTGCTCCGAACTCGGGCGGCTTATGCTCGGGGTACCATCCCGTGCTTGTAAAGAACTCGACCAGGCCGAATTTCGTTATGAAGGGAACCGATTCCCTGATGATAAAAAAGAATATCAACAGGACCGAAAAAACGGACGTGCAGGTAATCAACAGCAGCAGGCTTTTGCCAATGCGAGACAGAAGCCAGTCTTTGACATCCTGGCCTGTAGTAAGAAGAAGCGGCCGGCCGGGGCCGGCCGCCGGTTTCAACATCTCATTTAAGCCTGCGCCGTCCATTACGCTTGCAAGTTGAAAAAGTGAAAATACACTGCTCGAATCAGTAGTTTGTCAAAGGGATAAAATTTTTCTTTTCGATAATCTGCTGGCCAACTTCGGTAAGGTAAAACGTACAAAACTTATGTGCCATTGAGCCTAACTTCGGATAACCGTTCGTGAACAAATAGAGCGGTCTGGCGATGGGATATTCACCGCTGGCTATAGCTTTTCTGCTGGGCTTTACGCCGTCAACGTTTACCGCCTTTACTCCCTCCAGAAAGGCCAGCCCGACATATGCAATGGCGCCTTGGGTTGTTTTTGCCCTTGCCTGGGCCTGTGGATTTGTGCTTACATACTCCACGTGGCCTGCCATTTTTTGTTTTTCCATGACAAGATTATGAAAGGTCTCATACGTACCCGAAGCCGTGTCCCGACTGATTGGCACTATCTTCATGTCCGCGCCGCCAACCTGGTTCCAGTTGGTAATTTCCCCTTTGTATATGTCCCTGATTTGTTTGGTGGTTAATTCTTGCATCGGATTCGACGGATGCACGACAACGCATACGCCGTCCATGGCAATAACATGAGCAACGGGATACACACCTCGTTCGATGGCGTTCTCGAACTCTTTTGGTTTCATAAAGCGGCTCATCATCGCGATGTCACATCTTCCCTCGATTAAGGCGGTAGCTCCGTTACCACTTCCGTTTGGAGTTACCGGCACCTCCAGGCCCGGATACATCCTCTCGAATGTTTCTTTGAACGCATCAGCAATAGGGCCGACGGTGGTAGAACCTTCCAGCTCGAGGGTGGGGGCCGCAGAAGCTGCGCTCACTACGGTAAAAATTGACAATAAGATTGAAATGACAGTAATCCTTCTCATTTTTCACTCTCCTTTAATTTGTTCGCATTTGCCATTGATTGAATAGTATCACCATAGATTTACATTGTAAAGATTGGGTTAAAAACGCGTCAGAATTTTCTTAGTATCCGTCAGAACTTGAATTTCAGGTCTGCCTGCAGTCTGCGATATTTGCTTTCCCTGTTGTTGTCTCTTTCGCTCAGGAAGTAAGTAAGGCCGGCCTGAAGATTGTTGGATAGTTGATATTTTAAGCCGAACTTATGGCCTCTCGCATCGGTGCTTCCGCCGTTAAAGTCGGAATCGTTTAGGGCACCGAGTACCGCATCTTTATCTACTTCCCTGTAATTATAACCGAATTCCCAGGAACCCGGCTTCTTTGCCTTGTTGACTTTTATTCCCATAAGCCAGCCTTTATCCTCGGACGTCGTCGCTGCAATGTTATTAACGTAGCTGCCGTACAACCGTACAGGCAGACTGTTTACCATGAATCCGTATTCTGCAAACGCCTCTGCCATGTCATAGTCATAGACGTAGCGGTTGGCGGCGTCCAGTGTGTTATTTTCCGCCCGGTTTCTGTCGAATATATTCGTTATCAGCTCTCCTTTGATGTTTCCGTAGTCGTAGAAGCTGCCCCCTCCGAGAAGGTATCGTCCTTCATCGAAGGTATGTTTGACGTATGCCTGGCCTGCCCATAGTGCTGTATCAATGCCCGCAGCATCGTAATCCATCCAGAAACCTGCACCGGTCAGATGCAGCGTATCGTGCTCGCCCAGCTTGCTTTTGTGGGTGACTGCAAACCCTTCGGGGTTCACATCTCCGTCCCAGATAAGCTGGTTCCCCCCCGCGCAGTAGAACGGGTTTTTCATCTTGCCTCCATATGCGGTCAAGTTCTGCCACCACGCCGGATTATACTCGAAATAACCGAGGTCAAGCCAGATATCTTTGCTTGTGAAACCATTTTCCAGCGTCTGATTTGTCGAAGCCGGGTCCGCTGAACCGGAAGCAATTCTGAAATTCAGCTTCCATTCATCGTCAATTTTGACCTTCGCTCCGAGCCTGACCCTTATCCTGTTGCGATTCCTGCCTTTCAGGTCCTGGCCGGCGTTGTTCTGCAGGTCAATGTTCTCGTAACGGTAACGGAAGTCGCCGTACCACTGAATTCTTTCGAGCCAGTCCAGATTTTTGGGCAACGCCGACAATTTTTTCTCTTCGACTATTTTGGAAACTTTATCCTCAATAGTCTGGTCAATAGACTTACTTTGTTTGCTGATAGTCTCTGATTGGAGTGTCTGCTTTGCCTCGAGTCTTTCCAGTCGTTTCTGCATCTCGGCAAGTTGCCTTTTAAGCTCTGTGATTTCCTCCTGTGTGTCCGCTGAACTTTCCGCCGAACACACACAACAAAGAACTACTGCCAACAAAACCCTTTTACTCATAGTGCACCTCCTTTGCAAATTAGTTTTTGTTACACTCCTGTGCCGGGCCTTTCCCGGCCGGGAGCAATTCTACAAATATACAGCAAAAGAACCGCAAATTGTTAGCGTTTGATTAGCGGTTAGTTAGAAATGCTTGAGTAAAGATATGAACATTAAATTTTTCAGAGAAATGTTAGAATAATTGCTGCCATGACCTGTTCGCTTGGTTCGTCCAGCACAGGAATCAGCAAAATAATGCATCTAACCGGTAGGCAGATAAATTGTAAACGTGCTGCCCTGGCCCGCCGTGCTTTTGACCTCTACCCGCCCCTTATGCAATTGTGCGATGTGTTTTACTATCGCAAGCCCCAAACCTGTGCCTCCAACATTGCGACTGCGTGCTTTATCAACCACGTAGAAACGCTCGAAAATTCGGGACAGGTGTTCCTCTGAAATTCCACAGCCTCTATCCTTAACCGAAATTGCAGTTTCCTGCTCTTTACCATCAACGGTTACTTCAATCTCGCTTTTTTCCTGACTGTATTTGATTGCATTGTCTACAAGATTATGTACGGCCTGCTCCAGCAAAGCTGCATTTACCTTCGCCGATAAATCTCTTTCACAATTAAGCCTGACCGATATGTCTTTATCTTCGGCCCGGCTCTGGCAAAGCTCAACCGCCGATTGCAGGATTGGTCTGACGTTCGTCCTGATAAAGGATATTTCTCTGGTCTTTCGTTCTTCTTCGAGCCGGGAAAGGCTTAACAAATCTTCTATTATGGAATTCAGACGGGATGTGTGTTTGCCTATAATCTCCAGAAAACGCCTGGTTTCGTCACGGTCTTCCACGGCACCTTCCAGCAGGGTTTCGACAAATCCCTTTATGGACGTAACCGGAGTCTTCAACTCGTGCGAAACATTGGCGACAAAATCGCGCCTGATATTCTCAAGCTGGTGCAGGCGTGTCATGTCGTTGAGAACTATCACCGCACCGCTCTTTTTGCTGCTGCTGTCCAGAAGATTGGTGCCCTGAAGCCTGAAGAACTGCCCGCCCGTCTCCGGCAAAAACATCCGGGACTCGGTGGGACCGTTCTGAGCCAGTGTTTTCTCGACAAATTCCTGAAGGTCGGTGTTACGGATTGTTTCCTGAACCGGACGCCCTCTGACTGTTTCTTCGTTTACGTCCAGCAGCTTTGCCGCCGCCTGATTGATACTCATAATGTGCCCGTTCGAATCAACGGCAACGACGCCCTCGGACATGCTCGAAAGCACCGCCTCCAGCTCATTACGTTGCTCGGTTATCCTTTTTATTCGGCTGTCGAGCTGCTCGATCATTTCGTTAAAGGTTGCAGCCAGGCCTCCAAGCTCACTGGAATTTGGTATGGGCACTCTCACATTGAAGTTCCCATCGGCGAATTCTTCAGCGGCCCTTTGCATCCGGCCGACAGGTTGACTTATGCGGCGAATCAGCAACATGCCCAGACCTCCCGACAACGCACCGATAACGGCACCAACCCACAATAACTCCGCGAGCAGCTTGTTCATAGTCTTATCTATCACGCTGGTCGGCGATGCCGCTCGCGCTACAGCGGCCGCCTCGCCGTTTTGCATAATCACAACCGCAACATACATCATTTTTTTGCCGAGTGTCTCACTGAAACGAACCGATTTGCCCTGTCCCTCATTCAATGCCGAGACAACCTCGGGATAATGGATTTGGCTGTCCATTTCCTCCGCCTCTTCCGCCGAATCTGAAAGAACCCGGCCGGTGGTACTCATCACGGTAAAACGCCCGTTTACCGCTGAGGCTATTCGCCGGCTTAGTTTGCGCAGGTTGTTCCGTTCGCCCGACGATTGCGCTTTCAGCACCCTGTCTTGCGATAACCTCGCCGCCGTTCTCAGATTACGTGCGTATAACCTGTAATGATGACTGCGAAACAATGCCCAGAAAAACAACACTGCAAGAAAAAGTGAAACGATTGTTATCAACAGGAACAACGGATATAGATGCCAAAAAGGACTTTTTTTGCCCATTCATCAGCCTTCGAATCTGTACCCGATACCACGGACCGTTTGAATATACTTACCGCATTTGCCCAGTTTTCTGCGTAGCGACACTATTTGCACATCCACGGCGCGGTCGCTTACCACGTGCTCCACTCCGTGAATCGCGTCTACTATCTGGTACCTCGTAAACACAACCCCCGGCCTTCGGGCAAGCGTATGCAGAATGTTAAACTCGGTTAAAGTAAGCTCGACCGGCTTGTTACCAACACGCACCTCGTGGCGATAGGCATCAATAAGTAAATCCCCGACTTTCAAGGTCTTCTTGTCCTCCGCCTCTTCCGTTCTTTTTCTCAGTACCGAACGAACACGGGCTATAAGAACTTTTGGGCTGAAAGGTTTGGTAACGTAGTCGTCGGCCCCCAGCTCCAGACCCGCAACAACATCCGATTCCTCACCCTTGGCCGTCAGCATAATCACCGGTATATGCCTTGTCTTCGGCTCGCCTTTCATCATCCTGCACACTTCAAGTCCGTCCAGTCCCGGAAGCATAAGATCTAAAATAACGAGATCCGGATACTTGTCATTAACGGCTTTTAGAGCTTCTTCTCCGCTGTGGGCGCAGCGAACAGAATACCCCTCCCGCTTTAGATTAAAGCTCACCAGCTCCAGTATATCCTCTTCGTCGTCTACAACAACTATACTTGCCTTGGCCATTGTTCTGCCGCCTGAAAACCCTGCAATTTCATTTTGTTGTTTGACTGTTCTGTTCTTAACAAACCCATCAAAAACTCACCACACGACCACGTCCCGCCTCTGCCGGCTTTTGTGCGAAACTGTATCAAATTCTACGAACATCGTTGCCCTTTTCGACCGCCACGCCCGGCAGGGCCATAAATTTCCACCCCAGCGGGAGCAGCGCTGTTGCAAGTCCTGCCTTGAGAAGGTCGCCCGTTATAAACGGGTAAACTCCCAGACTCATAGCTTCGTTCATACCCAATGCGAGTCGAAGCCATAGTATCCCTCCTGTATAAATTAGGATATTGCCGATAATCATAGCCAGAAAAGTGGTTGCTGTTTTTCTGTCCCAGCCTCTTTCAGCGAGAGCTCCCACTACGTAAGCGGCCGCCACGAAACCGGCCAGATAGCCCGCCGTTACACCTTTGAATGCCGCAGGGCCGGTGCCGCCGGCAAAGACAGGCAAGCCAATGAACCCCGCATAAAGATAAAAAAGAATACATACAGCTCCCCGGCGACTGCCCAGAAGCGTCCCAATCATCAAAACTCCAAATGTCTGACCGGTAATGGGCACCGGCGTGAATCCCACGTAAATCCGCACGTGCGCAAGCAGAGCTATCAATAAAGTCCCGCCTGAAATCACGCCCGCTTCATAAAGCAATGCATACCCGGCGCCGGCCGGCCTCAGTATGCCCGCGAGGCTTCCACTCGGGCTGTTTATATTTGATATGCTTTTTTTCACTTTCGTAATCCTGTCTGCCTCTTAGAAGCATTTGAAGCATTATACTGCCATGCTCTTTTTCGCCATTGTATTTCAATCTGGCGAGCCGGTCAATTAACTGTTGCAGGAATAACTATGCCCCATGAATTTACACGAAAATTAACACTATACAAGCAGGGCCTGTGCCAAAGAAAGCACAGGCCCTGAAAAAACTTCAAAAGTCGACTATTTCTAATTTACAAACTGTTAATCACTCGGCCACAGTGGTGAGGTCTCAAGCCATTTGTCGGCAATATTTCCATAATCCTCAAAGTTGACAAGTTTATCCGAGTTGAGGTCCGCCGGCAGAGGAGAAGAAAGCAGATAGTTTATCTCTTCCTCGTTAAGAGCATAATTCCAGATGCTGAACTCGTCCACCCGTCCGCCGAACGGATTGGCATAGTTATGATTGGGCCAGTCACCTATTGTTAAGTAAGGGTCGGCGGCATAAAGTGAAGTACCTTTTGGTATACCTATCTGTGTGCCGTTCTTGTAGACCCGCACGGTGCCGTATGGATCTGGTGAGGGGTTCTTTTCATAAGTAACAGTAATCATCTGCCACTGCCCTACATCAAACGGAACCCCGGTATCTACATCGTCTGCATAACCGGCAAAGTAAATCCCACCATGCTGGATTATGTATCTTGCGCGGCTTTGGCTCGGCCTGCCAAAACCACCAACGGCTTCATAATCGGATGGCGTCGTTTCACAATAAACCCACATGTTAAGTGTAAAGCTCGGGCTACGGAAATCGTCGGGGGGCCAGATTGTCGGCATGTTGGATAGGTTTTCACCCTGAACAATATCATCAGTTCCATCGAACCCGATTGACTGGCCGGTCCTTCCGGAACCCCACGGTTCGACATCGAAATTAATAAGCTCAGCGTTGTTATTGTTTCCGGACGTGTCGGTTACACTATCAAGTCCGGTATCCTCGAAGGCATAATATACCGCAAGTTGATCCCAGTTAGGTTCAGTTGTTGGAACGTCGGGATTGCTGTTCAGCCAGCCGTCGGCCATTATCTGAAGGTCCTTATAGTCTACGGTGCAGTCGCCGTTGAGGTCCTCCGGCGGAGATGTCGCCGGCACGCAAATCGGCG
>CAZGGE010000080.1:231-13468 GCA_964524285.1 uncultured Pirellulales bacterium | reverse complement strand
AAATTGTGGGGCTTCGAACTCTACAATGTCGTCCCCGACCTCTTCTGCATGGGAAAGGGACTCAGCAGCTCGCTGCCCGTCAGCGGCGTAATCGGAAAACAAAAAGTCATGGACCTCTACGGACCAAATGAAATGACCAGCACACATACCGGCAACCCCGTCTGCTGCGCCGCCGCTCTCGCAGCCATCGAAGCCATTTTCGAACAAAAACTTATCCGGAACGCCGCCACACTCGGACCCGTCCTAAAAGAAGAACTCGCCAAAATTAAAAAAGAATTTCACCGCGTCGTCGGCTTCGCTCCCTCCGAAGGCCTCGTTGGCGGCCTGGTTATGGTCAAGACCAAAACAAAAAATCCCGACTACGAATTAGCCTGGAAAGTCGTTAATTCCTGCTTCTATAAAGGACTGCTCCTTTTTGCGCCGGTCGGTATCGGTGGAGGTTGCGTGAAAATCGCTCCTCCGCTCTGCATAAACGAACAGGCTCTCCGCGAAGGATGTGCCGTACTCCGGCAATCCATAAAGCAGTCAATATAAATAATCATCAAAACAATAATAAAACATTGTAACCTGTGAAATCATTGTCCGACCATGAACAGTTCTAAAAAACGGGACTTTAAGGATTAACCTATGCAAAAATTAGACTGGGCCGTTATGGTAATTTATGCCGTCGGTATGCTGCTCGTCGGTGCGTACTTCAGCAGAAAAGCAAAAACCAGCGAAGATTACATGCTCGGCGGTCGAACAATGAAGTCATGGATGGTCGGGCTGTCACTGTTCGCATCCCTGTTCAGCTCCATTAGCTATCTCTCCGTACCCGGAGAAGTCATCAGGTTCGGCCCCGCTCTATACCTCGGCGTCGCAATATTCCCCCTCGTACATCTGGCGGTCGGCTACCTGCTCATACCCGCAATAATGAAGGAAAAGGTCAGCAGCGCCTACGAACTGCTCGAGCTAAAGCTCGGGCCAAGCCTCAGAGTCCTCGCCTCCACAGGGTTCATGGTGCTCAGAATCGCATGGATGTCGGTCATCATATTTATGTGCGCACAGAAAATCATCGTGCCCATAATGGGATGGGCAGAAAACCCCGAAGCTGCATTCTGGGTCAGCGTTGCTATGGGAGTGGTTACCGTTATATATACCTCCCTCGGCGGCCTCAGAGCAGTAGTCTTTACAGATGTGGTACAGACGTTCATTCTCCTCGGTGCAGCAATGTTTACCATTGTCCTCATCGGCGCCCGGCTCGGCTTTTCCAGCTTCATTCCCGAAATACCCCAGGGAATACCCGAAACATGGGTGAAATGGAAATGGTTCGCCCCAGGCGAAAGAGCAAGTTTTATTACCGCCTGCATGGGAATGTTCATCTGGTATTTCTGCACCGCAGGCTCCGACCAGATGGCTATACAGCGATATCTCTCAACTCGAAACGAAAAGTCCGCAAGAAGCGGATACAAAACTTCACTTATCTGCAATTTTGTAGTTGAACTTTTCCTCATAAGCGTAGGTCTGGGACTTCTCGCCTATTTCAGGGCAAACCCGGGTCAAATCCTCGGCGGCTCAACAATAGCTAAAACCGCAGATAAGTTATTCCCGCACTTTATCGTAATAGGCCTGCCCGTTGGACTTACGGGTCTGGCACTGGCCGGACTGCTCGCCGCCGCAATGTCAAGCCTCTCCTCGGGCGTTAACTCCGCGTGCCTCGTTATCAGCAGGGACTTCGTCGACAGGTACAAAAAGAACCCCATCTCCGAGCACGCAAAGGTAACGCTCGCAAAACTTATCTCCGTCGCCATAGGCGTCGTTATCGTAGCACTCAGCCTCGTATTCAGGCACATCAGGGGAAATCTCACAGAACTCGTATTCAAAACATGCAACCTGCTCACCGCCGCTCTGTTCATACCCTTCTCCATGGCCCTGTTCGTCTCCTGGGCAAAAGAGTGGGCCACTTTTGCCGGAACACTCGCCGCCACCGCTACCGCAGTCCTTGTCGGGTTCTCCGCTGAAATCTTCGGCGGTGCATTCAAAATCCCATTCGTCTGGATTATGCCCTCCTCCTTTGTCGTCGGCATCGTCCTGAGCCTGTTCTTCAGCGTCCTCGGAATATACCTGACAAAAAAAGCCGCCTTAATCCTTGTAACCATTGTGTCCCTTGTAACCGCACCGGTCATTTGGCACTTTGGCAATTCCATTTCTATCGAAGGAAACATCCGGCCGTCACTGTGGATTATAAGAATTTCGTTTCTCGTGTTTGTATTGGTCGCATTCGCCCTAAGCCTCCTGTTAAGTACAAAAGACAAGTGGCGGGGAGGCAGGTAAAATGAAATCACATCTCAAACTAACGGATGTAGACCGCAGAATATGGGAAAATGAACTCGAAAACTTCGTCCCCCACCGCATCTTCGACGCCCACACCCACGTCTACAAGTGGCAGTTCAACACCGACCCCCATAAATCACCCGCCAACTGGAAAAACATAGCAAAAAAATTCCCTGTTTCCGACAAAAAAAAACTTGATGAATGCGACAGCCTGCTGCTGCCCCGAAGACAAATCCATCGCCTCAGCTTTGGTATGCCGTTCGCCCCCTCCTGTGATTTCCAGGCCTCAAATGAATTTGCCGCACAACAGGTCCAAAATGACAAACCCTCCGCCGCACTAATGCTCGTCGAACCCGGCATGAACACGGAATTAATCGACAGCCGAATAGACAAATTCGGCTTCGTGGGCTTCAAGCCTTACCGCTCATTCTCAATCACCGGCGATTCCAATGAATGCCGAATCACCGACTTCCTCCCGGAGCATCAAATCAAAATCGCCCACCGCCGAAAACTAATCATCACGATGCACCTCTCAAGAAGAAACGCCGTCACCGACCATAAAAATATCAACGACCTCACCAGCTTGTCTCAAAAGTACCCCAACGCAAAATGGATTCTCGCACACTGCGGCAGAAGCTATTCCGCCTGGGCAATAGAAAACGCCGCAGAAAAAATCGCAAAACTCAAAAACGTATGGTTCGATACCTCCTCCGTTTGCGAAACCGACGCATTCGACGCCCTCTTCTCCGCCGTAGGAATAAATCGAGTCATGTACGGCAGCGACAATTTGCCCGTCGGAGCACTCAGAGGAAAATACATAACCTTCGCTTATGCATGGGCATATCTCGGCGATGAAAATCATTCACTGGACCTCTCTCACTGCAATCCAAAAATGACCTTTACTCTTTACGAACAGCTCCGTGCAATGAAACGAGCATCCGACCGTCTCAATATCAATGAAAAACAGCGGCACAACCTCTTCTACAATACCGCTGCAAATCTCGTCGAATCCGCTCGTAAATAAAAATTTCCTCAAACCCGGCACCTCCAAATGGCATCGGCAAACATATCATCCCGAAAAAGAATGACCGCCGCCCTCGAACATCGCTGCCAGGACAGAATACCCATGCTCGAAACCCTCTACTGGCCCCGGACACTCCGTCGCTGGCACAAGGAAGGCCTCCCCGAAAACGCCGACCCCATCGAGTATTTCCAGCTCGACCGCTTCGAAAATTACTTCGGCGTCTTCGACTGCACCCCACGATTCAAGCCGAAAATTATCGAGGAAAACAGCTCCTTCACAATAATTAAAAACAAGTACGGCGCTATCGTAAAGCAGCCAAAAAAAGAATTCGAACAACCCACAATGCTCGAACCTGCTATAAAAAATAGCCGCGACTGGGATAAGATAAAAAAAAGACTGAACCCGGACCAAAAAAGATTCACCGGAATCCAGACCGTGAAAAACGCCCGCTCATGCCAAAGGGCAGGCGGTTTCGTTACCATAGAAACAATAGAACCACTCTGGTTCCTTATCCACAATACTATGGGCTACGAACTCGCACTCACCGCTATGATTAACGACGCCGAACTTGTAAAAGATATCATCCGTACATATACAACCTTCTCAATCCGAATGCTCGAAATAACCTTCCAACAGGGCTTCACCGCAGACGCACTCTTTTTCTTCTCCGACATCTGCTGTAACAGCGGCATGTTGTTCTCGCCGAAAATATTCAAAAAACTCGCCGCCCCATCTCTCGCCCGTTTCAAAGAACTATGCGACCGCCACAACATGTACTTCCTCTGGCACTGCGACGGCTGCGTCCCAGAACTCATACCTCTTCTCATCGACCTCGGCGTCCACGCCGTCCATCCCCTCGAAGCTCGAGCAGGAAACGATGTTCGCGAATATAAAGAAACGTTCGGCCACAAAATCTGCCTCATCGGAAATATCAATGCCGACATCGTCGCACAAGGCCGAAAAAAACAAATCGAAAAGGAAGTCGCACAAAAAATCATACCCGCCAAAGAAAACGGTGGATACATATACCATATAGACCACTCCGTTCCTCCCACTGTTTCGCTTGACTCATACCGCTTTTTGATTGAGATGGTAAGAAAATACGGCCGATATTAACCATCCCCCACCGAGGGACAAAAGATGAATTGCAAACAAATCAACCTCAAAGTCTTAGAAAGAAAATCCATACCTTACCGCTTCTTTCAGCCTCGAATGGCCTGCAAAATAACTCAACAAGGTTGCGTCCTCCACCATCATTTGTTATAAAAGCGTTTTCGTTGAATATCGTTCACCATAATTAAGGAAAATAATGCTATGGAAGCTGCTGAACTAAAGTCCGCCATAAACGAACTTGAGGCCCGGATTGAAAAAATCCGGGACTGGCTTTGACCTCCAAAACAAAAAAAGCCGCCTTCAACAGTTAGAAGAAAACATGATGCAGCCCGGCTTCTGGGACAACACCGAAAAAGCCCAGTCCGTCGCCGCGCAATTGAGCGCACTGAAAGCCGTCGTCGAACCCGCTGAGCAAATAAGAAACGAAGTACAGGACCTCAAAGAGCTTTTCGAACTCGCTCAGGACGAACCCGATGAACTCGCCCAGATCGAAGAAGACCTGCACCAGGCTAGCGAAAGATGCAGGCAAATCGAACTGCACGGCCTGCTCTCAGGACCAAACGATACTAAAGGTTGCTTCTTCAGCATCCACGCAGGCGCCGGCGGCACCGAAAGCTGCGACTGGGCAAATATGCTGCTGAGAATGTACACCCGATTCTTCGAAATGCAGAAGTATAAATTCAGTGAACTTGATATCACACCAGGCGAAGAAGCCGGAATCCGCTCAATCACTCTCAGAGTAACAGGGCCCTTTGCTTACGGAAAACTATCATGCGAAGTGGGCGTGCACCGACTCGTCAGAATCAGCCCATTCGACTCACAAAGCAGAAGACACACCAGCTTTGCCGCCGTCGACTGCATACCTGAGTTCGACGAAGACATCGACATCGAGCTTAACGAAGATGACATCCGTATCGACTTCTACCGCGCAAGCGGCGCCGGCGGCCAGCACGTTAATAAAACAAGCTCCGCCGTCAGAATCACGCACCTGACGACCGGTATCGTCGTTCAGTGCCAGAACGAAAGAAGCCAGCACAAAAACAGAGCACAGGCCGTTAAAGTACTCAAATCGCGACTGTATATGCTCGAACAACAAAAAAGAGACAGACAGTTAGCGCAAATCTACGGAGAAAAAGGCGAAATCGCATGGGGAAGCCAGATAAGAAGTTACGTCATCCAGCCATATCAAATGGTAAAGGACCACCGCACCGAACATCAGACCGGTAACGTACAAGCCGTCCTCGACGGCGACATCCATCCCTTCATCGAAAGCCAGCTCAGAAACCGTGCAAAGAAACAGAACAGACAAAAACAGGAAACAAAAAAATGAAGCAGATAATAAATGTCGAATTAGCCGCACGTAAAATTGATTTTGTCAAATGCGAAACCGACCTTCTCGTACTCGGCGTCTTCTCCGACGCTAAAAAACTCGACAAGCTCTGTAAATCAATCGACGCCGAAATCGAAGGACAAATACAAAAACTAATCGACCTCGGCGACTTCAAGGCAAAACCGAACACAACCGCTCTTATTTACACCAATAAAAAAATCCCCGCCGAAAGAATCCTCCTCACAGGACTCGGAGAAAAGAAAAAGGCCGACTACAATACATTGCGAACTGCCGCTGCTAACGCCGCTAAAAAAGCCGTCGATTCCGGATTCAAAAAAATCTCCATCGCAATCCATAAAGCCTTCGGCCCGCGCCGGGACTCCGAAAAAATGGCACAGGTCGTAGCCGAAGGTGCTCATTTCGGTGCATACCGCTACGATGAATTCACCACACAGGACAATAACGGCAGACTCCAGACACTCAGCGTCGAGGTGATTGATGATGACGCCTCGAAAGTCAAAAAGCTCAACGTCGGTATCAAAACCGGCCAAATCATCGGCAATGCGCAAAGCTATGCCCGCACTCTTTCCAACCGGCCTGCAAACGTCATAAATCCCGAAAAACTTGCAGGCCTTGCAAAACAAGTCGCCACCTCTTCAAAACATCTTAAATGCACCGTCCTGGACGAAAAACAGTTGGCCGAGAAAAAAATGAATGCCATCCTCGCCGTAGGCTCAGGCTCAAAAAGTAAACCGAGACTCATCATCATAAAATACACACCCCCCAAAAAACCGCCCAAAAACGCACCCACCATCGCACTCGTCGGAAAAGCCATAACCTTCGATTCCGGCGGAATAAGCATCAAACCCTCCGCAAATATGGAACAGATGAAAATGGACAAATCCGGTGGCGTTACAGTGCTTGCCGTCGTAAAAGCCGTCGCTGAACTACGCCTGCCCATAAACCTGTATGCCGTTATCCCCTCCGCCGAGAATATGCCCGGCGGCGCAAGTTGCAGACCCGGGGACATCGTCGAAACGTTCAGTGGAAAAACCGTCGAAATTCAGAACACCGACGCCGAAGGAAGAATGATTCTCTGCGACGCACTCCACTACGCCGTAAAACAGAATTGCGACGTAATCATCGACCTCGCCACACTAACCGGTGCCTGCATGGTCGCTCTCGGTAAATACATGGCCGGACTCATGGCAAACGACGATGCACTCGTACGCGAACTCAAAAAAGCCGCCGACAGCAGCGGTGAAAAAATCTGGCACTTGCCAAGCTCGGAAGAATACGCCGAAGAAATAAAAAGCAAAATCGCTGACCTCAAAAATATCGGAAGCAAATGGGGCGGAGCCTGCACCGCCGCAGCTTTCCTGAAACAGTTCATAGACGAAAAAAAATGGGCACACCTCGATATCGCCGGAGTCGACCTCTTCGAAAAAGAATCAGGTGCCGCCGCCGAAGGTTCAAGAGGTTTCGCAGTCAGACTACTGCTTTCATACCTGATACAAAAAACCCGGAAAAACTCCCGAAAGAAAAAATAAGTAGAGCAAAATTATGACCGGAAAACCCCCCCGAAAAATCGATACGAAAAGAATCGAAAATGCCGTCAGGGAAATACTCCTTGCCGTCGGCGAAGACATCGAACGGGAAGGACTACGCCAAACCCCAAAGCGTTTCGCCGCTATGTACGCCGAACTGCTCGACGGCATGAATCAGGACCCCAAAAAACACGTCCGTGCTATCTTCACCCAGGACTACGATGAAATCGTCCTTCTCCGCGATATCCCCTTCTATAGTATATGCGAACATCACCTCGCACCATTCATCGGAAAGGCAAACGTCGCATACCTGCCCAAAGGACGCGTCCTCGGTGTAAGCAAACTCGCCAGAATCGTCGACACCTTCGCACACCGGCTCCAGGTACAGGAAAGACTGACAAACCAGATTGCTGACCTCATCATGGAACACAGCAAGCCCCGCGGTGCCGCCGTCGTGCTAAAAGCCTCGCATAGCTGCATGACAATCCGGGGAATAAAAAAGCCAGGCTCCCTCATGGTCACCTCCGCTCTAAGGGGCATCTTCAGAAAAGACCCAAGAAGCAGAAGTGAAGTCCTCAGCCTTATGCAGGATTCAAACACCTGAGAGGACACACATGTATAAGTTGAAAAGACACGTACGGTTTTCCATAAACCCTTTCCTCGACAGAGACCTGACCGCCTCGAATAACTATGCCTCAAACCCTCCGGGCAACGGCCTCGCCCTGTTCTTCGACATCGAATTCCTCGTAACAGGACCAAAAAACCCCAAAACCGGCTTCGTCCTCAATGTCCTCGATATCGACCAGCTCGTCAGAGCATCGTTCGTCCCTGTAATCGCCGCCGCTGTCAGACACAAATTCCGCGAAGCTAAACACATCTCTCTTAGCGGACTCGCCCGCCTGCTGCTCACCGCCTCTCATTCACTGCAAAAAAACCTCCGGCAGATTCAACTTGAACAAATCTCCGCAAAACTAAACCCTTTCAGGAGACTCACCGTGAAAACTACAGAGCCGAAGAACATTTATCTAAGCGAAAAATTCGAGTTCGCCGCCACACATAAACTGTGGAACGACGACTTATCCAAAAAGAAAAACCTCGAACTCTTCGGTAAATGCGCTAACCCAACCGGACACGGCCACAATTACGTCGCCGAAGTAACTATCAAACTGCCGCAACGACGAAAGGACTTCCAAATCGGACTGTTTGAGAAAACCGTAAACGAAAATTTAATAGACCTCGTCGACCATAAAAACCTTAACGCCGATGTTCCAACATTCGACAAAACCAACCCCACCGTCGAAAACCTCACGGCATTCGCTTTCAAAAAACTCAAAGGAAAATTCAAAAACGCAAAACTGCATTGCACCACAATATGGGAAACTGAAAAAACTTCCTGCACATTCTACGGTTAAACCTCCACAGATATTGTAATTGAACGAAATTAAAGTAATTGAGTAAGGTTGAAATCGTGAACACACTCGTAACAGGCGGCGCAGGATTCATCGGCTCTCATCTTGCCGAGAGATTAATCCAACAAAAACATAACGTCACCGTAATCGACAACCTCAGCACAGGCTCACCCGGGAACATCCGGAAACTTGATCAATACGAAAACTTTGAATTCGTAAAAGCTGATATAAGAGATTCCAATATTGTTAATTCCCTCATACGGAAAACAGACCTCGTCTTTCACCTCGCCGCCGCCGTAGGCGTCAGACTCATCGCAGAACAGCCCGTCTACACCATCGAAACAAACGTAACCGGAACACAGACAATCCTCGAAGCCGCAAACAAATTCAACAAAAGAATACTCGTCGCATCCAGCAGTGAAGTCTATGGTAAAAACGAAAACGTACCGTTCGCCGAAGACGACGATATCCTCCTCGGAAGCACACGATTCCCACGCTGGGCATACGCCTGCACAAAAGCAATTGACGAATTTCTCGCCCTCGCATTTCATCAACAGTACGGCCTCGAAGTCATTATCACGAGATTTTTCAACACCATCGGCCCCAGGCAGACCGGACGTTACGGAATGGTCGTTCCCGCTTTCGTAAACCGTGCACTGAAAAATGAACCACTCTTGATTCACGGCACCGGCAAACAAACAAGATGCTTCTGCTACGTCCAGGACCTCGTTAACGCTCTCGTCGAACTCATCAATTCTGACAACGCCCTCGGAAACGTCTATAACGTCGGCTCAACCGAAGAAATCTCCATCGAAAATCTCGCCGACAAAATAATCACTTTGACAAACAGCAAAAGCATCAAACAATACGTACCATACGAACAGGCTTACGGAAAACCAATGGAAGATATGATGAGACGAGTTCCCGATACAAAAAAAATTCAACAACAGATAAAATGGAAACCAAAACTTGACTTGAAACAGGCTCTTAAATTAATTATCCAGGACGCCGGAACAAATCTATAATCCGGACAATCACTACCATTGCAAAAAAACTTTATCCCGTAAAAAGGTGCTGATATGAAAAAGGCCCTCATAACAGGAATAACAGGACAGGACGGCTCTTACCTCGCAGAACTGCTGCTCGAAAAAGGATACCACGTCTGGGGTATCATCAGAAGAAGCTCTTCATTCCACACAGGCCGAATCGACCACATCTACGAAGACTTCCACAAAAAACCCGCTTTAAGACTAATCTACGGAGACCTTACCGACGGCGGAAGCCTCTCCAGTATCATTCACGATATAAAACCTGATGAAATCTACAACCTCGGTGCTCAAAGCCACGTCCGGGTCAGCTTCGACCAGCCCATCTATACCGTAAACGTTGACGCTCTCGGGACACTCCGCCTGCTCGAGGCTATAAGAAAAATGGATAACCACCCACGTTTTTATCAGGCCTCCAGCAGCGAAATGTTCGGAAAAGTCCAACAAATACCCCAAAACGAAAACACACCATTCTACCCGAGAAGCCCCTATGGCTGCGGTAAGGCATACAGCTTCTGGCAGACCGTAAACTACCGAGAAGCATACAATCTCTTCGCATGTAACGGAATACTCTTCAACCACGAATCTCCAAGAAGAGGTGAAACCTTTGTAACCAGAAAAATCACCAGGGCCGCAGCAAGAATAAAACTCGGCCTGCAGCAAAAACTATATCTCGGAAACCTCGATGCAAAAAGAGACTGGGGATACGCCGCCGACTACGTTAACGCCATGTGGCTGATGCTACAGCAGGACAAACCCGACGACTATGTCGTCGCCACCGGCGAAACTCACTCCGTCCGTGAATTCCTCGACGAAGTCTTCGGATATCTCAACCTCGACTGGAATGAATTCGTCGAAATCGACCCTGCATACTACAGACCTACAGAGGTCGACCTCCTCGTTGGTGACGCCAAAAAAGCAAAAAAAATCCTCGACTGGCGACCCTCCGTCAACTTCCCTCAACTCGCAAAAATGATGGTCGACGCCGACATGCAGCTCGCAAAAAGAGAAAAACTGTGGAAAGAACACCGGAAGGACTGAAATGACTGATTTCTTCGAGGACAAAAACATCGTCGTTACAGGCGGCGCAGGCTTCCTCGGTAAATTCGTAACAGCCCAGCTACGAAAAAAAAACTGCAAGAACATCCTCGTCCCGAGAAGCGCCCAATATGACCTCGTGAATATGAACGATGTCGTCAGAATGTACGACGATATGAAACCCGATATCGTCATCCATCTCGCCGCCGTCGTCGGAGGAATCGGTGCAAACAGAGAACACCCCGGCGAATTCTTCTACAAAAATCTCATGATGGGCGTACAGCTTGTCGAGCAGGCAAGACTACGCAATGTCCAAAAATTCGTCGCCATAGGAACCATCTGCGCATATCCCAAGTTCACCCCCGTCCCCTTCAAGGAAGAAAACCTCTGGGACGGTTACCCCGAAGAAACAAACGCCCCTTACGGCCTTGCAAAAAAAATGCTCCTCGTGCAATCCCAGGCATACCGGACGCAGTATGGCTTCAATTCCATCTTCCTCCTCCCTGTAAATCTATATGGCCCAGGCGATAACTTCGACCCCCAGACAAGCCACGTCATTCCCGCTCTCATAAAAAAATGCGCCGACGCCGTCGAAGATGGACGCGATTCAATCGAAGCCTGGGGCACCGGAAATGTTTCACGTGAATTCATCTACGCCCAGGACGCCGCCGAAGGAATCGTCCTCGCCACCGAACTTTACAACAAACCCGAACCCGTAAACATCGGTGCAGGATTTGAAATAAAAATAAAGGACCTCGCCCAAAAAATCGCTCAACTCACCGGCTTCAAAGGAAAAATAAACTGGAACCCCTCAAAACCAGACGGCCAGCCAAGAAGATGCCTCGATACCTCAAGAGCAAAAAAGCAATTCAACTTCACCGCAAAAACCTCACTCACCACCGGCCTGAAAAAAACAATCCAGTGGTACAAAAAAAACCACCCAAAATCCCAATAAGGCTGGAGAACATCTAAACAATCTTCATCGCCTCAACGAGCTTTAACCCCTTATGCAACTGCATCTGTACTGTAAATCGTATGCCTTCAGGTGTAAGGTAAAGATTGTCATTTGTTTTTCCAAGCAATCCCAGATCAGTTGCATAATTGGTATACATCCGAGTTGCATTATACTTCGCTTTATCTGTTTGCCAGTCGAAGTATTTCCCGGCATGAAAACTAAAGTATGCCATCATATTGGAAATTGGCACAGGGTAAGTATTTTTCGCAAGTGCAAATACGGCCTCTACTGCTGAAGCAATCCCAAGCACAACAGGTGATTCATAGGGATTACCCATTACAAATTTCTTTATTAAGTCAGCCTGACTTTCACTAAGGCGGACTGGGAAATCAGGGTCTTTATACCTGCTATAGTCCCTCCCCAGATTGGTTAGAGTAATCGTATCTTTATTGGGGGACCAATATATCAGTCTAAGCTCATGTGCAAATTTTATCTTGTTGTAAAGAGTTCGCGACGAACCACCAAAATGTTTTTGCAACTCTTTGACACTTATTATTCCACCCTCAATTGAGTAAATCAGGTTATGGATAAGATGAATGTTCCATATTCCAATGTCGATAGGTTTTGTTTCTGTGAACAAAGCAATTGGCTTCATATTCTTATAGAAATAATTTAAAACTTCCGCTGGATCATAGATAATACACTTCACATCCTCAACATCAACGATTTGTTTGCGGGATCGCCCGTCTTCTGTTACCAGCAGGTATGTTAATATTCGTCCCTGAACGAGACCCCCGTTTTCCTGCATTTTCAACAATTCTTTTCTGTAAGAACAAATTTGTTCGAAGAATTGCTTTTTGAACGGAACAACTTTTAGTTCCAGCAAGAGTAAGTCATTGCGGTATGTATAAAGAATATCAAGACGCCCTGAAGGCATTACCATTTGACGACATAAGAATCGTGGTTCATCATCAAGTTCTAGGATGTTTTTTGTTAAAACTGGAGCACTTACTAAAATATCTTCAATCTGTGATTCTCTGATTTCCATAAATACTATTAATAAGTTTCGGGCTCATTCAATTCAATTTGATTTTGAAGTGCGATTATAATTGAATAAACAACCTTCCCAACTATCTTGGTATTCTAAGTACACTTTATAGTTTGAATAAATTTATCACACGGCATTCCATTACGCGAAATCTCTCCTATAGGCTTATACACCACGGTTCTCTAATGTGCAAAGTGTATAATAGCAACACATAGCCTTCGATTTCAACAGCCTAATTGAAACTCAGCCGATAATTCTGCCAAAATAGCAAAAAAATGCAAATTCACTGAAAATCGAATGTTTGCATATTCTCCCGATGAACCTCCAACATAGAGCTTTCAATAGTCTTTGCAAATTCGATAAATTTTGATTAACAGGGCAAAACAAAACTCCTCCTTCACAGTATGTGGCCGT
>CAZGGE010000080.1:0-221 GCA_964524285.1 uncultured Pirellulales bacterium | reverse complement strand
TTCTTGCTGAATATCAGAAGTTTTAGTATCTTCACGCTCAGGATAACTTCCTGACACAATTTTTTCGGAAAATCTTTAACGTCTGTCCTCGTTCCGCTGTCAGTATACTGAGGACTCAATTGTGGCCGATGGCAAAGAGAAGTCAACCGACAATATCGAAAAACTGAAAATATTCAAGCCTGCAATGTGCCGGCATAACCCGTAAAGCTTGCCCATATTTT
>CAZGGE010000079.1:8673-13611 GCA_964524285.1 uncultured Pirellulales bacterium | reverse complement strand
CTGTGAATTTTGCGAGATTGGACCGGACGGCCAAAGGACATTCAAGTGCGACCCTTTTTCAAACATAAAGGAACCGGAGTGTTTGGCTAAGTGGCAACTAATAAGACTTGATATGCTACTGGCAAGTTACCAGGGAATGATGCAATGGCAGCGCAAGCTGGCCCCCCTCCAGGATAAAATCTTCAAGTACATGAAACGCGAGATTGACGATATCGATGAATCCGATAGTTGGAAACAAGATGACCAGAAGGATGAAGATATCGACGATGAGCTGCCTTCGTTGTAAGCAAGTTCCCGGTAAGTTCGTTTCGTTGCCTGTGACGGAAAGAATTGATTATCTGTCTGCTGCAATAAAATAGAGCTGTCCTGCGTCTTACCCCTATAGGAAATGGCTTTACTATGCCGGAAAGCATGGACTTGGAGCCTATAATAGCCGGCTGTAAAAACGGCGAAGAAAAATGCTTTTCACGGCTCGTTGACCTGTACGGAAAACGCTGCTACGGTTACTTCTATCGTATGACAGGCAATCGTGCGATTAGCGACGACCTGCTAAGTGAGTTATTTCTGCGTATCGTCGAAAAAATCAGTTCTTTCAAGGACGGCTCGTTTGAGGCCTGGCTCTTCAGGGTAGCATCTAATATTTTTCATGACTACCTGCGGCACGAACAGCGGCAAAAAAAAGCCCTTGAAGAGCACGTTAGCCAGCTTGAGCAAACTGAACAGGAAAATCCACATGACAGTTATGGTGAGCAATTCGATAAATTACAGGCGGAGCTGTCCAGGCTTGATGCGGACACGCAGGAGACCATCATATTGCGATTCTACTGCGAACTCAGCTTCAAGGAAATATCGAGCATAAGGGCTGAGCCTGTGGGAACCACTTTATCCAGGGTACACAGAGGCTTGAAAAAGCTAAGAGATTCAATGGGGCAATGATAACATGAAAGCCGGAAAAAACAAAGAATTACGACAGTTGCTCAAAAAACTGCTGGATGAAAAGCAGGCCGCTCAAACCCTGAAAGATTTCGAGTGGGCAAATAAAATACTCCGCGAAAACCCGGCTCCACAGCCCGACAGACAACTGCTTGATAACATAAAAACCCAAATCCGAAGCAAACTTGACAAACGCCGGGCCTCCTTAAACAAACGCAGACTTGCTTTCAGAATGGCAGCAGCGGCGGCAGCAGTTGTCATCCTGGCTGCCTTTATCGCAAATATGCTGGAAAAAACCGACCAGAACCACAAATCCCCGGCAGTTGATGTAATGCCGATGGAAATGTGGAAAAACCAGGATTTGAACCAGGTCGACCCGACGCTGGCTACTATTTCCATCCAGACCGAAAACATCCGAAGGGAGCTGCTTTCGCTGCAACTCGGTGACGATAGCGCTGACAACCAGCGTACCCTGGTTGATTTGGAGGTCGAGCTTGCCGAAATCGAAAGCGAATTCTGGAAAGGATAACCAATGGTTAATAAACTTCGAGTTACACTTGCCGTTGCAATTATAGCGGTATCTCCGGCTCTGACACTCCCCTGCCGGGCACAACAAAGAACAGAGGAAGACCATCCATGGGAAAATGAAGAACCCCGTGAACAAATCCAGTGGTTTGAACTGACAGAGCAGGGTGTAAAAGAAATTATGCGAAGGCTCGAAGAAAACGACCCCAACAAGGCCGACGAATTAACCCGCCTACGCGAGACAAATCCCCAAGAGTTCAGGGACGAGCTGAAGCTTTTTGCAGGAAGATACCTTCTGTCTCGCTGGGGCGACAGACGAATACAAATGATGGAACATGCCGGTCGCCGCCGCTGGAGGTCAATGCGAAGTGAAGGACCAGGTAGATGGAAAGAGCCTGATTTCCCGCCGCCGCAGGACCATCGCGGGCCGGGCGCCCTGTTGATGGCTCAAAAATTTGAAGAATTCAGGGAATGGCTCGAACAAAACCGCCCCGAGGAAGCCAATGAACTCGAAAGACTCAAAGACACAGAATCGCACCTGTACAGAAAACAAGCTCACTTTTTGTTTAGAAAATATAGGAGAATTATCGAAGCCGCACAGGAAAATCCTGAACTGGCCGAACTTCTCGAACAGGACCTGGAACTGAGCCAAAGACGCGATGAATTACTTGCAAGAATCCGCTCAGCAGAAAACGATAGTCGCCGCCGGGAGATGATTGGCAAACTTGAGGAAATTCTTGAGGCACGCTATGAAATAATCCTCAAGCGTAAACAAATACGCTTCCAGAAGTTTATGAAGGAACTCGAGCAATTGCGCGAGGATATAAAAGAAAATGAGGCCAGGCTTGAAAAGTGGAAACAGCCTGAATACAAGAATCAGAGCATTAAAAAAAGGCTGATAGAACTTCTGGGCAAAGTTGAAGAATTCAAGTGGGAATAAGCTGCGCTAATTTGCAAGCCTGCACTTCAACCTGAGAAATAGCCTGCCGACAAACCCTGGCATAAGACGATTACCACCTCGAGCCGGCTTGTTTCTGTTCAGCTTCGGTTGCACGCTTTAATAATTTCTTCTCCCTGTGCGACAGCGAATGTATCCCGTAATTGTGAACTTTCTCCAGAACCTGGTCCACCTCTGCCTGCAGGTCTCGCTCCCGCATGTACAATTTATCTTTGCGCCTGCCCTGCGTTTTCTGCTTCCACTTCTGCCGCCAGGGACCGGAAAAAACGTAAATCGCACCCGTTGCCATACCCGCCAGATGGGCCGCATCTCCACCAGCATTCTCACCTGCAGTTACGACCGTGACCAGATAGAGCAGTGCAAGACCAATTGCCGCCACCCTGATAGGCACAGGGAAAAGTACAATTATTACCACAAAATGGGGAAATAATATTGCACAGGCAGCCAGCAGACCCAGTATCGCTCCCGAAGCACCAACCATAGGTAAAGCCTGCAGGAATCCGACCGCCACGAGAAACGTATAAAAAATGCCCCCCGCCGCTCCGCAGCACAGGTAAAAGGTCAAAAACCTCTTACTTCCCCAATGCTTTTCAAGGACAGGTCCGAGAAAAAACAAAGCCAGCATATTAAAGAAAATATGCATTGGATAACCGTGCAGGAATTGATAGCCTATAAGCCGCCATAATTGAAGCGACCTCACCCAGTCCACCGGCCTTACCGCAAAAGTACTATAAAGAAAATTCCCCAGCGGTGCTATCACGGCCCCACCAATAAATATTGCTATGTTAAGGATAAGCAGCCATTTGACCACGGGTGTCATTCGCGGAATACCAACCCGCATCTGAGGAGCATGTTGAAACTGCGAGCGAAATTGCTCTCGTGTATAATCTCTTTCGTAAAGACCCATGATTTTCCTCTATGACTCGCCCACTGAAAATCACACCTGATATGAATAATAAGCCTGACTGCCCCTGATGTTCAATAATAAAATTCCGAACTCCGGCAAATCTTCAAATTAAAGCCCTTAATCGTTCTTACGAGCTTCTTTTGAATAATGACCGCCGGCCTTAAGTCGCGAGCAAACAAACATGAATAGCCCCCCTGTCGCTATAAGACCAATGCTTATATTCTGTGAAATCGTCAGGTGGTCATACTCAAAAGGATTGTCATCCCGTACAAACTCTATGAAAAACCGCGTTACACCGTAAAGAATCAGCATCAAACCGAATGTGCAGCCCGGCCTTCCGATACGGGTAGAATTGCTGTGCGATGAATCCCGATACCTGCGCCAGAAGGCAAAAAGAAGCAAAGCTAATATTGCTCCGTTGGCTGAAGAGTAAAGTTGCGTCGGATGCACCGGCCTGGCCCGGTAAGGGCCTTGTGTAACATTTTCCTTCTGAGTCGGCGTAAGGTGCTCAAGAGGCTTCAAGCCCGGATGCCAGTTACCCTGCTCATCATTGTAACCGAAATATTCATCGGGTAATTCAAAATAAGGTTCTGTCCGTCCCCTGTCCAAATCCGGATAAATCTGGCTTATGTAGGAATGTGAACCGTAAGGAAAACGAACACCCCACGGCAGGTCCGTAGGCATGCCGAAACAACAGCCGTTAAGAAAACAACCTATCCTTCCCAAAGCAAGGGCCGCCATCAAACCTATCGCCAGAACGTCCATATACTGTCTTACCGGAAGTTTATGGTATCGTGTGTAGAAAATTATGACCGCAATCGCCAGAAGAACTCCCCCAAGCAATTCGAGACCACCATGCCAGATAGCGAAAACCGAAAGCAGATTGCTCCTAAAGTTGTCCCAATAGTGAACCACGTAGAACAGACGGGCACCTGCAATCCCCGCTATCAGCGAATATAATGCCGCATTGGTAATAAGGTCCTGGTTAGGTGTGAAACTCCGGCTCAGACGGCGGATAACGTATACCGCCGTAAGAAAGCCTACCACCATCATCAGCCCGTAGCTGTAAACCGGAACACCCAGAAATGGTATCTCAAATAATTTACGATGCACTGAAACCTCTATATTGGCCCTTTACGCAAGGCAGCTATGACTGATTAAACCCGCGTTCCTCCTAATCGCTTTTTATCCTGTTATTTGCATCAAGTTGTACCACTTTGGGCTTGTGTTCGGCGGCTTCCCCCGGCTCGTAAAAGCCGAAACTGAACACGATTATCGTGTCTTTTTCCTTAACCAGCCTCGCCGCCGGCCCCAGAATCACGACCGAACCGGAACCTGCCTTCGCGGGAACCGCATAAGTCTCCAGCCTGTTACCACTGTCAAGGTCCGCAATCAGAACGGACTCGTAAGGCAAAATGCCCACAGCGTCCATTAACGACTCGTCGATTTCTATACTACCTGCGTAGTAAAGACGGGTCTCAGTAACCCTCGCTTGATGCAATTTTCCTTTTAATAGTTTTACCAGCATAATGACGCAACATTGTAAAACTTTTTCACTTCTGCGTCCACCTTATGAATTATTTTTTCGCGTTTCCACTGTGATGTTGTCAATCAG
>CAZGGE010000079.1:0-8663 GCA_964524285.1 uncultured Pirellulales bacterium | reverse complement strand
CCGCACACCGGCTATTTTCACCGCCACTGCTGCAAGAACAAGCCTACTGCTCACGTAGTTCAGCTCTGAAAGATTTTCCGCATCCACCAGGCTCACGTACTCAACCTGTGCCTGCGGAATACGCTCCAAAATGGTTCGCATCTCACTGACTATGTCGCCGGCATCCTCGACGCCTGCGTTTATCATGTCCCTGCACTTTTCAAGCGCCTTATATATGCAGGCTGCGTTTTTCCTCTGCTCCTCAGTGAGATAATGATTTCTGCTGCTGACCGCAAGCCCGCTTTTTTCACGAACGGTCGGACACAACTCAATTTCAACAGGCATATTCAAATCCAATACCATCTTCTTGATAATAACCGCCTGTTGGGCATCTTTCTGCCCGAAATATGCAACATTCGGCTTGACAATGTTAAAAAGCTTGGCACAAACCGTAGCAACGCCGCGAAAATGCCCGGGCCGAAACCCGCCGCACAATCCCTCACTCAACTTCTCAACGGTAATCCATGCCAATTGCTCATCAGGATACAACTCTCCCTGTGAAGGTGCAAATATGGTGTCCACACCTGCCTGCCGGCATATAGCAGCGTCTTTCTCAAGATTCCGCGGATACTGCTCGAAATCCTCACCCGGCCCAAACTGCGCAGGATTCACGAATATGCTCACCATCACAAAATCACACTGCTCAACGGCTTTATTTATCAGCGAAATGTGCCCCGCGTGCAAAGCCCCCATGGTCGGCACGAAGCCTGTCTTCGCCCCCCTGCCCCGAGCGGCACCAACAACTTCACGAACGTCCTTAATTGTCTTTATGATTTCCATCAGGCTGCACTTTATTTCCGATTACAATTTATAAAAAAACGAATTAACCTGCTATATAGAACCCGATTTGCTCAGATAAATCCCCTGTGTCAGCATCGCTTGTGCAGTCGAAATTCGACAAAGATAAACGAATTACCGGACTCTTACTCCACCCTGCGAAAAGCTGCTCATACCGTTTGTTCAAATCCGACAGAAACTGTTCAGTGATTTCCTGCTCGTAGGGGCGATTTCGCTTTTTTATTCGATTAAGACAGTTCTCTACCGAATCCATAAGATATATTACCAGAACAGGCTCGCACACCCTGCCGGCCAGATGGACGTGTATCTTATCGTACAAAGAAAATTGAGTATTGCTGAGCGTCTGGTTTGCGTAAATCTGCTCTTTCTCAAAGACATAATCGGTTATGTAAGTGCGGCCAGGCTCCAGAACCTCATTGCCGATTTGCTCCACCCTGCTCACCAGAAAATACAACTGTGAATCCAGCGCAAGCTCCTTTGCACCTGCATAAACTTCGGCCATAAAAGGATTTCTGCCGTAATCTTCGTACACCGCCCCTGCTCTCATAGTCCGGCTTAGTTTTTCCGTAAGCGTAGTTTTGCCCACTCCTATGATACCCGCTATGCAAACTAACTGGGAAATGTCGGCCCTGATTGTATAATTTCTACCGCCCAGCCGCGAAGCGAGTTCTTTGACGGGCTTTTTAATAACCGGATGCACCAGTTCGCCGTTGAGATTTGCCAGAGGTTCAAGAACAAATGAACGAAGATGCATTTGTTCGTGCGGAACCTTCAGATTGGCCCGATTTATTATCTGATTTTCATACAGCAAAAGGTCGAGGTCGATTGTCCGCGGCGCCCATCTCGTCCGCCTTACCCTGCCGAGAGCATCTTCGATGCCGGCCATTTTTTTGTGAAGTTGCTCCGCTGAAAGTCCGGTCTCTACCTGGGCGACGGCATTGAGATAAGTCGGCTGCTCGTCTCCGCCCAGCGCCCTCGTCTCCTGAGTTTCACTCACCCGCGTTACTTTTACCCCGTCGTTCTTTGCAAGTAAGTTCAGTGCTTTGTCGATATTGGCTTTCCGGTCGGCCAGATTACTCCCTATACCAATATATGCAGTCTTGAAACTTGACATGTTCTCTACCGTTACTCCAAAGCCTTACCGAATCTTTCAAGTGCCGTTATTGTATCCTTCGTACTGCCGAATGCCGTAAGTCTGAAGTAGCCCTCCCCTGCCGGACCAAAACCGGCTCCCGGAGTGCCGACGACGTGTGCCTTATACAGCAAACGGTCAAAAAACTCCCAGGACCCGAGCTTCTCCGGTGTCTTCAGCCATATATATGGAGCGTTAACACCGCCATATACCTTCATGCCTGTTTTTGTAAGGGAGTTGCGAATCCGTGCAGCGTTACCCATATAGATATCCAGAACTTCCCGTGTCTGCTTTTTGCCTTGCTCGGAGTAAACCGCCGCAGCCGCCGACTGGGTTACGTAAGAAACTCCGTTAAACTTGGTACAATGCCGACGGTGCCATACGGGGTTAACTTTCACCGTCCTGCCGTCAGGGACACAGGCTTCTAACTCCTTCGGCACAATGGTAAATGCGCAGCGAACTCCGGTGAAGCCGGCCCTCTTGGAAAAGCTGCGAAATTCTATCGCAACCTTCTTCGCACCTTCTATTTCATATATCGAATGTGGTATGTCGGCATCGCTGATAAACGCCTCGTAAGCTGCATCGAAAAATATCACCGCCTTGTGCTCTATGGCGTAATCGACCCACTTTTTAAGCTGTTGTCTGGTAGCTACCGCGCCCGTTGGGTTATTGGGATAACACAGATAAATCATATCGACCGGCCTTTCGGGCAATGCGGGCACAAAATCATTTTCCGCCGTGCAGGGCATATACACTATCCCCTCGTACCTGCCTTGTTTTGTCGCCGGCCCGGTACGACCCGCCATCACGTTGGTATCCACATACACAGGGTAAACCGGGTCAGTAACCGCCACTACATTTTGAGTTGCAAATATCTCCTGCATATTTCCCGTATCGCATTTTGCCCCGTCACTGATAAAGACCTCGTCCACATCAAGCACAACTCCACGCGGAGCAAATTCATTGGCAATCACAGCCTCGCGAAGCCATTTATAACCCTGCTCCGGCCCGTATCCGTGAAAGCCTTTCGGCGTCCCCATCTCACTTGCCGCTTTCCGCATCGCCTCCACCACCGCCGGGATTAACGGACAGGTTACATCGCCTATGCCCAGACTGATTACCTCCGCATCCGGATTCTCAGCTCTGAATGACTGTACCCTTCTGCTTATTTCGGGAAAAAGATATCCTGATTGTAATTTCAAAAAATTCGCGTTGATGTTAATCATTATCCGTACTCACAAATCCTGTAAAACCGTGGAACTTCACCGTTACTCTCATCACCCGTCCCGGCACGGAAAGGAATTTTACCTTACGCCCTCAACACCGTCAACGCCCACTCCGGAAACTACGCGGAACTATTTTGACTTGCCTGACAAAAATCATTCTCTATACTGCGGTAAAGACACAACAACCAAAAATGAAGAAAGATAAAAAAATCTACAGACGCGAATTTCTAAAAGCCGGAGCCGGTGTAGCAGCCGGTATGTTGCTGCAGTCGGTTTCATGGGCCGAAAAAAAAACTCGCACAGGACCAAATTTCCTTTTCATCGTAGCCGACGACCTCGGATACACTGGCCTCAATTGTTATGGAAGCAAACTGCATGAAACCCCTAATATCGATAAGTTCACAGGTAGTGCCCTCCGCTTTACTCAGGCATATGCAGCCGCACCGGTATGCACTCCAACCCGCGCGTCCATAATGACAGGCAAATATCCCGCCCGTCTGAACATGACAATATGGAGCGAAGCCGCAGCAGCCGGACCAAAACCCATATTCAAGCTCATCGACCCCGTCACCGAATCAAATCTGCCCCTCGATGAAATCACCATAGCTGAGGCCCTCGATAATGCCGGCTACCTAACCGCTCACATCGGTAAATGGCACCTCGGTAACGCAAAACACTACCCCGAAACACAGGGATTCGACGTAAACGTCGGAGGAACGCTGTGGGGAGCACCTCCAACTTACTTCTATCCATACAGAGGCTCGGAAAAATTCGATGAGCTTCGATATGTCCCTGACCTGCCGTTCGGCGACAAAAACGAATATCTTACAGACCGCCTTACCAACGAAGCGATAAAGGTAATGGACAAAGCCGGCGACCGCCCTTTCTTCCTGCATCTCTCATATCACACTGTTCACAGCCCTATACAGGCAAAACCTGAAACCACAAAATACTACCGCGAAAAAATCAAACCACAAATGAAACACAAAAATCCCGAATACGCCGCAATGATACACAGCCTCGACCAGAACGTCGGACGACTCCTGGCCAAACTTGAACATCTCGGAATCGCCGACAATACGGTGGTAATTTTCTACTCCGACAACGGTGCATACGTCGGCGAAATCAACGGCCGCGTAACAACCTCAAACCACCCGCTCCGCTCCGGAAAAGGCTCCCTGTACGAGGGCGGAATCCGCGTCCCGCTCATCATCAGATGGCCCGGCGTAACAAAGCCCGCAAGTGTATGTCACCAGCCCGTAAGCTCCATTGACTTCTTTCCCACAATCATCCAAATCGCCGGAATTGAAGCCGACCAACGACGCTCCTCGTCAATTGATGGTGTCAATATCGCACCTTTGATCGAGAACCCGAAGAAGGAAACGGATCGAGAAGCGCTTTTTTGGCACTATCCCCATTATTACAGCACGACCACGCCGGTTAGTGCGGTACGCTCCGGCAAATGGAAACTGCTCGAGTTTTTTGAGGACGGCCGGCTCGAACTCTACAACATCGAAAAAGATATTGGTGAAAAAAATAATCTTGCAAAAACAAATCCGGATATAACAGATAAACTGAAGAAACGCCTCCATCGCTGGAGACAGGATGTAAAAGCGAAAATTCCCAAACCTAACCCGGATTTTGTGCCTGATACGGAAAAAAAAGCTGACTAAAACCACTCTGGCTTATAGGATTTCTTATTATGAACAGATTCGGCAGAAGAGACTTTGTAAAATCTCTGGCGGGTATTTGTGTTGCCGGAACATCATGCTCTAAAAAATATTCCCACAATCAAAATACCATTCGAAAAAAATACCGCACCGGCCGGGAAACTTCATTACAATGGTACGACGTTCGCGAGTGGGGCATAGAAGGCAAAGGCTGGACCGATACGGAGGACTATTTCGACAGACTGCCAGCCCCCGCGAAAAAACGAGTTGATATACACGTCTGGGGACACGCCAAAGAATCCGCAGGGATGATGACACGCTTTGAAACCGATGCAACTGATATATGGACTCGCTGGAAAGTCGCAAAGCCTAATCTTGAACTTGCGACAATGCCCGCTACCTCAGTTTCGGGCCTCGACTTATATACCGTTGACCAGAACGAAAACGTGCGTTGGGCGGGTGTCGCGGCGCCGACGAAAAAACAAACGACAGAAAAAATCCTCCGTAACGCCGAGTCGGGCAAAAGAAAATACATGCTTTACCTGCCGTTGTATAACCAGCTTGAATCACTAAAAATCGGCGTACCCAACGGTTCGTATTTCACAGGCCTGCCCCCTCGTAAACAAAAACCAGTCGTCTTCTACGGCACGTCAATCGTCCAGGGTGGATGCGCCTCAAGGCCCGGCATGAATCACTCCGCCATCATCGCAAGAAGACTATCCAGACCCTTAATTAACCTCGGCTTCGCAGGCCACGGCAAAATGCAGCCCGAGGTCGTAAAGCTCCTGGCTCAGCTCGACCCCTGTATCTACGTTATCGACTGCCTGCCCAACATGACAGGCAAAATGGTTGCAGAAGCAACACCCGACCTTGTGAAAATACTACGAAAAAAACATACCCGCACACCCATAGTTCTGGTCGAAGACAGAACCTATGCAAACGCTCACATTATAACCTCCGGCAATCAACGCAATCTTACAAATCGCGCTGCTCTGCGAAAAGCTTATGAAAATCTCAAAATAAAAGGCATAAAAAATTTACATTATGTTACCGGCGACGACCTGCTCGGCCATGACACACTGGCCACCGTGGACGGCTCACATCCAACCGACCTCGGATTCATGAGAATGGCGGATAAACTCGAACCAATACTCAAAACGCTGATTTAATCTGCGAAACTTCACTTTACGAGCCAGCTTTTACCGTAGCTCACGTCCACCTTCAAAGGCACATCAAGCTCAATCGCCCCCGCCATCAGTTCGCTTATCCACTTTTTATGCTGCTCTGCTTCGGTCGCGGGCAGCTCAAAAACAAGCTCGTCGTGAATTTGCAAAAGCATCTTAACCGGAAGCCTTTCTGTTTCTATCTTACGCTCGATATTGACCATGGCTACCTTGATAAGGTCGGCGGCAGAACCCTGAATAACGGTATTGACCGCCAATCGCCGACCTTGTGACCGCTTGTTCGAATTCCTGCTGTTCAGGTTCACAATTTTTCGTCGGCGATGTAAAATAGTTTCAACATATCCCTTTACCTTTGCCTCGGCGATAACCTTGTCCATAAACTTTCTTATAGAACCGTAACGGCGAAAATAATCGCTGATAAACTTCTTTGCTTCGGACTGACTGATTCCGATGGTCCGCGATAATCCGAACGGCCCCTGGCCGTAAATAATCCCGAAGTTAACTGCCTTGCAGCGCGAACGCATCTCCCGCGTAACCTCGTCCGTCGGAACATTGTATATCTGGCTCGCAACAAACCGGTGGACGTCTTCGTCATTTGCGAAAGCCTCCATAAGGGCCTTATCCCTTGAAAAATGTGCCAGAAGCCGAAGCTCCACCTGCGAATAATCCGCGCTTAAAATACACGAATCCTTATCGCCGGGCACAAATGCCGACCGAATCTTCCTGCCTATTTCGGTCCTTATTGGTATGTTCTGTAAATTCGGATCGCTCGAACTGAGCCGTCCCGTCGCCGTAATTGTCTGATTGAACGAGGCATGAACGCGATCTGTTTTCGGATTAATCAGAGAACCAAGCTTGTCTATGTACGTATTCTTGAGCTTGCTGAAAGTTCGGTACTCGAGTATCAAATTAATAACAGGGTGAGCGCCCGCCAGCCTCTCCAGTACTGCCGCATCCGTACTTCGCCCCGATTTACCCGAACGCAGTGAAGGAAGCCCCAGGCCGTCGAATAAAACCTCCGCAAGCTGTTTCGGTGAATCTATGTTAAAAGGCCTCTCCGCATACTCATATATACTTTCCGTCAACTCCTCCAGCCTTTCGTTAATTTCACTCGCCATTCGTTTAAGGACCGAAACGTCCACTTTAACGCCGTTGTATTCCATCTCCGCCAGAACACTTACCAGCGGCAGTTCAACCTCCTCGAACAACTTCTTCAGGCCCGGCTCCTGGTCAAGCCTGCTTTGCAAATACTCGTACAAACGATAAGTAACATCCGCATCTTCACAGGCATATTCACAAGCGCCGCCGAGGTCCGCCATGTCGAATGTCAACTGGTTTTTGCCCTTGCCGATAACCGCACTTATTGGTATGCACTCATAATTTAGAAAATCCAGTGCCATATTGTCCATAGAATGACTGCCTCGCTGAGGGTCCAGACAATACGACGCTACCATCGTATCAAAACATACACCCTTCACCGGAAGCCCGGCATTTCTCAACACCAGCAAATCGTACTTGATATTCTGGCCGACCTTTTTCACCGATTCGTCTTTCAGGATAGGCCCAAGTTTCTGACGAACCGCCCTCATATCAAGATGCTTGCTGCCGAGAGGAGCCTTCACCGCCAGGTAATATGCCTCATAAGGCCGCCAAGAAATTGAAATACCAACAAGCTCCGCTCGCATCGCCGAAAGCGAAGTAGTCTCAGTATCAATCGCAAAAAGATTTTGCCCCCCAACCTGCTTGATGAATTCCTCAAACGCTGCTTCGGTGTTAACAAGGTGATATTCGTGTGGCAAACTTTTTACCGAATCCACTCCGCCTACCTCTCTTTTTTTACCACCCCCCGGCGAATCTTGTGAGTTCTCCGGCTTGCTCTCAAGACCTAAATGGCTCAATAACCTCGTGAAACCTAATTCTTTGAAAATCGAACTTAATTCCTGCTTATCAAAATCTTTTACCGCAAATTTCTCATAGTCAATATCTATGGGCACCGAGCAGTCAAGTGTAACCAGCTTGCGACCAAGAAAAACCGCTTCCTTCGAGTTACGCAAACTTTCTCCACGCTTACCCTTTATTACATCACTGTGCTTGAAAAGATTCTCAACAGACCCGTACTTCTGAATCCAGCTTAGCGCAGTCTTGGGCCCAACGTCCGGCACACCCGGTATATTATCCGAAGTATCCCCCTGCAAAGCTAAAACATCGATAAACTGCTCCGGCGAAATGTGCATCTCCTTCTGCATCGATTCCGCGTTGAAAGCCTTGCCGGTCTTAACGTCAAACGTGTAAACACGCTCATCGAGCAATTGCAATACATCTTTGTCTTTCGTGCATATATAAATCTCATGTCCCCTGGCACAAGCCTTCTTCGAGAGTGTCCCTATCACGTCGTCCGCTTCAAAACCCTCCACACGAAGCATAGGAATATTCATCGCCTCCAGTATCTGCTCGATTCGTTGTATCTGAACGGGCATGTCCTCCGGCATCGGCGGACGCTGTGCCTTGTACGCAGGATATATCTTCGTGCGAAATGTCGGTGCCTTGCTGTCCATCGCTACAACCAGCATATCCGGATGATAATTCTCGATAAGACCGGTCAGTATAGTTGTGA
>CAZGGE010000078.1:11466-13612 GCA_964524285.1 uncultured Pirellulales bacterium | reverse complement strand
TCCCGAAGCGTTATCCTTTCTGACCTCGGTCTGGCCGTCAAAATAGAAGGCCTGCCCGCCGCCCAGGCCGGCTAAGTACTGCTCTATCCCGGAAATAAGGCTACCATTATTGCCGTTGACAGGGTCGTTCATATTACCTTCGAACTCCCACTCGTGAACCAGCTCAGCAGACAAAACGCCGCAAAGCACAAACATAATAATTAACAAAAAAATCTTCTTGTACATGATACTCCTCCTCTAAATTATTAAAGACAGGAAAAAAACACGGTTACGCACCGCGACTCCCGTCAATAGAATATCTCGATAATTCCTCTCTCCGAATTCTCCCATATTGTCATGCTCATCTAACGCCAAAATCTCCAGCAATGACCAATGTGTAATATAATTTTCATGAGGGTATAACTCAATACCATTTTGCGCAATTTTTTTACCAAATTGCGCCAGTGTGTTCCGATTCAAATCTCCTACTACAACGGCATTCTTGCTTTCCTGTCAACATATTGCTATCATAGGTGCAGGCCGCAGTCGATTGCAAACGCCGCCGTAAATTAACCCAAAAGCGCGAACCATAAATGTCCGAAATACCCAAAGTACTGCTGATGATAAGCACGTCCATGGCCTATGGCCGAGGATTATTACGTGGCATAGCACGCTATGCCCAGCTACACGGCCCCTGGGAGTTTCACCGGAGTCCGCCGTTTTACCTCAATCCTCAAACGGCTGAGGTGCCGGCCGCCGTTCCCGACGCTATCAGGATGAACGGCATAATTGCATACGTCTATGATGACGACACTGCAAAGAAAATTATTCCAAACAACGTCCCCGCTGTCGTCCTTCCAACAAGACAAATCCCCTCCAACCTTTCCTACGTAGGCGCCGACGACCCGGCGATTGCGAAAATGGCGGCTGAACATCTGTTTGAGCGGGGTTTCAAAAATTTTGCATATTGCGGCTTTAACGAAATGTGGTGGTCAAAAAACACCGCCCGACATTACCAGAAGAACATCGAGAATCTCGGATATGAGCTTCACATCTATTCGTCGCAAACGCCCGGAAACCAATCCGCACAATCCGGCGACCAGATAGCAATCATAAAATGGCTTAAATCAATTCCTCGACCAGTAGCCGTGTTCGCATGTAACGACGACCGGGCAAGAGATATTACTGCCGCATGCAAAGCCGCCAACCTCAGCGTACCCGAAGAAGTAGCAGTCCTCGGTGCCGACAACGACGAATTCATCTGCGAACTTACTGAACCCGCTTTGTCCAGCATCGCTCTTGATACCGAAAAGGCCGGATTCGAGGCCGCCGAATTGCTCGATTACATGATTAGAACCGCCAGGCACAGCCGTTCGTGCATACTAACTAAACCCACACACGTTGTAACCAGAAAATCAACCGATATACTTGCGGTCGAGGACACAGAGGTCGCAAGGGCGCTCAACTTCATAAGGCAGCATGCAAAGGACTCGCTACAGGTAACAGAGGTAGTTGAATCATCTACATTATCAAGACGGAGTCTCGAGCAGCGTTTCCGCAGTACCATCAACCGCTCGATTCACGAAGAAATAAGACGTGCACGTACCGACCAGGCCTCTCATCTGCTTGCCAAAACAAAACTGCCTGTCGCCGAAATTGCCAGGCGGCTTTCGTTCCCTACTCCCGCACACTTCTCAAGATTTTTCCGCCGGGAAACAAAAATCACACCTTTCGAGTACAGGCGCAAAAACGCCACATAAGAACAATTTAAGCCATGCAATAATACCAATTGTAATCAGCCTTTACGCCACCATGACAAGCCTGAAACGCAAGCAAAATGATAATATGCGATTCGTAACCAATAGTTTTCGTAAAGCGCAATTACGAAATACAACCGGCGTAAAACCCCAACAAAGCAAAGGCCCGCTTCGCTTCACACGAGCGGGCCTTCAATCATCTTGAATCAGCTGTTAAGTCCAGCGTAGCTTAGCGTTTCCTTCTTCGCAACAGTGCAAGACTACCGAGGCCGAGCAGAGCAATCGTCGCCGGCTCAGGAACCGTGGTGATTTTTATCCACTGGTTGCCAAGCATTCGACAATATCCACCGGGATCATCGTTCATGGTGTAGCGGCACGTAAGGTCTTCGCCGCCAGTCAGAGATTCTTTT
>CAZGGE010000078.1:7294-11456 GCA_964524285.1 uncultured Pirellulales bacterium | reverse complement strand
CAACAGTGCAAGACTACCGAGGCCGAGCAGAGCAATCGTCGCCGGCTCAGGAACGGTCTCGATGTGCAGATACGCATGGGCCATGTGTAGACGGCACGGGTCTATACCGGCCGACTGACCATTATACTCATAATCAAACAGTCGAGTGTTAATGGAAACTGTTTCGCCGCCATATATAGAATTCTTTCCGTCACCCCACCATGATGTTACATCACGGTTATGTAAACCTGCCCATGCCTGATCGGGTTGGCCAGGACTTGGGGGACTTACCTGAATCCTGTCGGCGACAGCCCAGGAGTTCGAAATATTCGACGTAGTCCATGATGAATCTGGGACGCGGTATATCTCAACGCCAGACCAGGGACGGCCGGCATTGTATTGATATACATAGATATCATGTGTTACGGAGACAATGTATTCTCCAACTGCTCCAAAATCTGGGATATCAAATTTCAGCCATCCCATACCATCGGGACCGAGATTGTCACCCCAACCAGCACCGATGTAAAGCAAACCTCCATTAACACCATCCAGTCCGACGCCGCCATTTGTAGAGGTGTTGCCGTTCAGCGACTTGTAGATATCATACATCGTCGCCGATGCACTGCCTGCCAAAACCAGCACTAACATTAAAACCATTAACTTCTTCATGATACTCCTCCTCTTCACTAAAAATTAACATTTATTTAGCCCGCCCATGCTTTTTTCGGGCATGGCGTTACATTCTTCACCTTTACTTATAATTAAGGAATTGCTTTCTTCGTCGAACACCCTTTCTCCATTTCCTCTTGACGCCTCTTCTTCTATCCGTGCCGGCACTGCCGGCCAAATCTTATTTTAATTTTACATCAACGCCATTGTTCAAACTACACCAATTCAGCTATATTTATCACCATTTTGTAACACTGACTTGTCTTCTACCGCGCTCCCATCTATGATTCACCAAAACTGAATCGGCCAGGCAGCACTCCGGGCACCTGCGATAAGACTGCCAAAAACCTTTAATTTTAATACCCGGACACCGCCCGGAAGAAAAATATGCCAAAAAACCTGAAAATCATCCTTCTCATTGAACCGTCCAGCGCATACAGAAAGCTTGTGGACGGCATTGCAAAATATTCCCGGCTGCACGGCCCCTGGACCTTCTACAGGCTACCGCCATTTTACCGTAAGCCCGGAATCTCAGAGCAATCTCTGTCCCGACTTGAAGAACAGCAAGCCGACGGACTAATAGCCGCTGATGTTGACATCCCTTCCGCAACACTCGATAAAATCATCAGCTCAAGCTTCCCCACTGTTATAAAAACCATCCAGGAACCAATAAAAGACCTGCCTAATATCGTCAGCGACAACCCAACCCTCGGGAAAATAGCATCAGAGCACTTTCTAAATCGTGGATTCCGCAATTTTGCGTACTGCGGCTTCCAGGAAATTAACTGGTCCCGACAGCGAGGAAGCAGCTTCGCAAGGACGCTGCAAAAGGCAGGTTTCAAAACTTCTGTTTACTTTCAGCCCAAAAGCAGGTTAGACCGTCTCTGGCGTTATGAGCAAAAGTTTATAATAAACTGGTTGAAGAAACTAACTAAACCCGTTGCACTGATGGCTTGTGACGACCGCAGAGCCGACAATGTTATCGAGGCATGCAATATGGGGAATCTGAAAATACCGGAGGACGTTGCCGTCCTCGGCGTGGACAATGATGAATTCATCTGCGAGCTTACAAACCCACCCCTCTCGAGCATTACCCGTAACTTCGAAAGGGCAGGCTATGAGGCCGCTCAGCTTTTGGGAAAAATGATATACAAAAAGAGACTGCTGAAACAAAACATCGTTGTAAGGCCAAGCAAAATTGTTACAAGGCGTTCCACCGACCTCCTCGCCGTCGAGGATAACGACGTCGCCGAAGCGCTCAGATTCATCAGAAAACACGCCAAAGAAAAAATCCAGAGCTCAGAAGTGGCCGAAAGGCTCGCCGTCTCAAGACAATTTCTGCACAAAAGATTTATGAACGTGCTCGGTTGGAGTGTCCACGACGAAATCACACGAAACAGAATCGAGCACATTGCAACACTGCTCGTCGAGACAAACCTGTCGGTCTCACAAATAGCACTGCAGATGGGGTTTTCAGGCCCTCAGCACATTGCACGTTATTTTCAGAAAGAAAAAGGTATGCCCCCCCTTGAATACCGAAAAAATTTCGGCCACAAGTAATGCCTGCAACATCCTAAGAAAATCACTCCCGTAATCAATAACAGCATATACTTCATTTCAGCTTCCGGAATTGTTGTTATCCGGAGCTTTAAGTCTTCGCACTTCATCCTCATACCCCACGCGTAATCCTGTGGATACAGGGTTAAACAAATGGAAAATGCTTCACCTCCCTGAAGCGGCTCCTTTCCCTTGCCCCACCAATCCGTGATGTCCGTGATTCTTTGGCCTAACGGGTCGCTGTCTCCGGTTGGTCCACCCTCGCGGCGTTCAATAATCGAATCCCTGCTGACCGGCCAGTCGTGATGAATGGTCGAGGCATCCCAGTCATCATCTGCCACCCGCGTAATGCGCAAACCCGGCCGGGGCCTCCCACCGTTATAACCACTTACATCTATCATGATTTCAACCTCTTGAATCTCCTGTCCACTGGTGCTGAAATCGGGGACATCGAAACGTACCCAACCTTTCGCCTTTCTCAGCGAACCCCAGGAGCCCATATATATTAAACCTGCGTTTGAACTCAGAGGATGGAATCCACTTGGACGTCTTTCGGGCGGCTCGGTACTGCCGTAAAATCCCTTCGCCACCTCAAGCGTATAAGTATGCTTGACCACCGCCTCGCCTCTGCTGCAAACGCAAAACAAAAATATTGCCGCCAGTGATATTCTACACATAAGCATGCCTTTCATCCGGTTTTGTGAAATCCCCGTATTTCTTAAACGTCCACGCCGAAGAAATCAAAAACTCTAAAGAAGTGAAAGTAAAAGAAAGGCAAATCTCACGGGTTAATCCGATGCGGAAAGGATTTCGATACCCTCCGCGGAATCTTTTATCCGTACACGGAGACCCCATATACCACCGGTGCGGGCATCCGTCGCCGTGTGCCCCCCGCTGTGCTGATAAACCAGATAAATACTGCCGTCGTCGAGAACCATTGGACAGCTATAGCCGTAAACATCAGGGTCAATACAATATCCGATGCGATCACCCGAACCATGCCAGCTTTTTCCCATATCCGAACTGACAATGACCCGCAAACCACCGCTGGACCGATGAAAGCAGGCCAAAACCCCGTTATTCGCTAAAACCAGGTGCGGGTCGCGTACCTCAACTCCAACTCTCACCGGTTTGCTCCAGCTTCGACCGCCGTCTTTCGACCAGAAGACGTCGCCGTGTGGACGAGTCATCATTACGATTCTGCCGTCCGGCAGTTCCGCAATGCTCGGCTCATGCTGGCTATCAGGGCCGTAAACCCTCGATGCCGGTTCAAAAGTCTTACCTCTGTCCTTCGAGCTGTAAACACCAATGATTGAATGTTCCGTATCAGGGTCAAGCCGGCCGGCGATCGGCCAGAGAACCGTACCGTCCGAAAGCTGAACAGCTGCCTTGTTGCCGAATCCGCCGCTGCCTCCCTCCAATTCCAGCGGGCCTTCCCACGTTTTGCCACGGTCGCAAGAATACATATACATCGCTTTAATTACATCAGGAAGCCCGTAAACAAAAAAAGTGCACAATAAGCTACCGTCATCCAGCTCAATTATAGCTGCGTGCCGGTCATCAAGTTGTGTATCGATAAAAGTTTCAGGCCTGCTCCACGTTCCTCCCCGGTCCTCAGAGTACATTACATGCACACGTCCACCGCGGGGTGCACATACCTTCGTAAAACCATACATCTTATGAAAGTTCTCGAACTTATTTCTGCACGCCTCATTCTCTTCGATTTCCTCTGTCCACGGAGGACTGCCGTGCCAGTAACCCGACGTGAACGTCAACGCCCATCGGCCGTCTCCAAATCTCGACACCCCTGCCCAGCCAACGAATCCGTTGTAGCCCTCATATTCCTCGGGCTGATTCAACCACGGCCCCACAATCAGCCGGCGGAATTGTTTGTATAGACCTTCGGGTGGATCGCTGCCGGTCTTTTTGAAAATAACGTTGTCGGGCTGGCCAA
>CAZGGE010000078.1:5110-7284 GCA_964524285.1 uncultured Pirellulales bacterium | reverse complement strand
CCAACTGGTGGTTCTGCGACAACTCTTGTATTGCCGCAACCCACCGACGTGATTATCAAAATACAGACAACTAACGCTACTGCAATGCCCCTTAACATTAACAACACCTTATAATCACGCAGGTAACGCTTCATAATGTAACTCCTGCAAACTTGCGATTTGATAAATTCCTGGCAGCCTTAAATTCGACCTATGGGCTTTCCTGCCGCCCTCTTCATATCCGACGCTTCAAACCAATCTCCTTTGACACTTTGTAAGGTGTTTAGTATTATGCCCTCTTTTAGTTTGATTGTAAACATTGCCGAGTGCAACGGCAAACCCCGACAGCACGTCGTGCAATAAAGCTGCCCGGAGTGAATCTATGGAGATAAAACCCTTTAAGGCATATCGATTCAACCCCGAGACCGTCGGGGAAATCGGAGCCTGTGTCGCGCCTCCTTACGATATAATCGACGAACATCAGCAGCAAAAGCTTCACGATAAAAGCCCATACAACATCGCTCGAATTATAAAACCGAAATCATGCACCTCGGACAATCACGAAAATAACTGCTACACAAGGGCCGCAAACAAATTCAACAACTGGATTCAACAGCACGTTCTCAAACAGGACGACGAAGATGCCGTTTATGCCTACCTGCAGGACTTTGGGATAAACGGACGCCGGCTTCAAAGGCTCAGCTTTATCGCACTTGCACATCTCGAAAAACTCGGAAGAGTCGTCAGGCCCCATGAACAAACACTTAATGATCCCAAAATCGATCGTCTCAACCTCAAAAGAGCCACCAGGGCCGGCTTCGGTCTGCCGTTCTGCCTTTACGATGACGACCAACACATAGCTGACAAAATAATTGAGCAGGCCGACACCTCAAAACCACTCATCAAGTTCGTCGACGATGATCACGTTCGACACCGTCTTTGCGCAATAACAGACAAAAACCAAATATACGCCATCCGGCAGATGATGCTCGACAAGACTTGTATCATTGCCGATGGCCATCATCGCTATGAAACCGCCCTGCTTTACCGCGGAGAAGTAGCAAATCCCGCCGCAGACTATTTAATGATAGCTTTCACAAATACCCGACACGACGGACTGCTCGTACTCGCCACACACCGCCTCGTTAAAAAAGTAACCGCACAACAGGCAAAAAAACTCCTCGACGACATAAGCACACACTTCAACGTCAACACCCTGCCGTTCGATTCCACCAGCAAAAAAAACGACGCAAGGGTCAAAATGCTCGAAAGTATGAAACTTTCACTCGAAAAGCAAAACAACTCCTTCGGCATTTACATTGGTAACGGGGCTTTTTACGTTGCCGACCTGAAAGACCAATCCGCTATGGATGTCTGTAAGGATACCATGAGCGAACCTTCAAGAAAACTCGACGTATCGGTACTCCATAAACTCATACTTGAGCGGCATCTCGGAATTGACAGCCGCGAACTCGCCGCCGGCCGAAGAATCGAATACCTGAAAGACAAAAACAATATTATTGACCGGATTATCCGGCGAGTAGATACGGAAACCGGCCTCATTGCCTTTTTTATGAACCCGCCTGCGATAAGCCAGATTCAAAGTGTCGCCGAACAGGGCGAAAAAATGCCGCAAAAATCTACCTTCTTCCATCCTAAAATCTATACGGGATTAACTATTTACAAATACTAACCTTTTTTTGGAGAATAACCTATGACTGACTGGAAAAAACCCCCACGGCTTTTCATTCCCGGCCCTGTAAAGGTAAACCAGGACGTCCTCGAACAACTCGCCAGACCAACACTCGGACACCGCCTCAAAGAATACTCACAACTGCACGAAGAAACAGTCAACATGCTAAAGCAAATCCTTTTCACCGACCAGCACGTCTATCTTTCAACATCAAGCGGCTCGGGTATCTGGGAGGCCTCCATCCGAAATTGTGTTGGTTTTGACGAAACTCTTCTCGCCACCTGCTGCGGTGCTTTCAGCGAAAAATGGGCCAATATCGCACAGCAGTGCGGCAGAAAAGTCGAAACAATAAAGGTCGACTGGGGCACACCCGTCCTGCCCGAAATGATAGACGAGAAGCTCGCCGGCGGAAAGTATTCTGCCGTAACTATCGTTTACAACGAAACAAGCACAGGACTGACCAACCCCGTCTATGAAATCAGCGAGATGATGAAACAAAAAT
>CAZGGE010000078.1:1812-5100 GCA_964524285.1 uncultured Pirellulales bacterium | reverse complement strand
TGGACGCCGTCAGCGGCATGGTCGGACTCCCCCTCCATTTCGACAAGCTCGGCTGGGATATCGCCTTTGCCTCCGTACAAAAGGCCTTCGCCATTCCCCCCGGACTCGCCGTCGCCGCCGTCAGTAATCGAGCACTTCAAAAAAGTAAAAACATACCTAACAGGGGCTATTATTTCGACTTTCAGCAGTTTGCAAAATCAGAACAGAAAAACCAGACACCCACCACACCCGTCATCCCACACATTATGGCTCTTAATTACCAGTGCAGAAAACTGCTCGATGAAGGAATGGAAAACGTCTGGAACCGGCACAAAAAAATGGGACAGTTCACCAGAGAATGGGCAATGCAAAATTTCGAGCTTTTCTGCGATGAAAAATATGCCTCAAACACTCTTACCGCAGTCAAAAACAATCGCGGTATAAACGTCGCCGATACCATCCAAGCCATACAGAAAAAGCATAACACCGTCTTCGGCAACGGCTACGGAAAGATGAAAGAACAAACCTTCAGAATTGCTCACATGGGAGACATAACACTTGAAGACCTCCGTGAACTCACCGCATGGATTGATGCAGAGATAAGATAAGCGTTTCTTGTGGGAACCGCTAAAACAAAAATGGGCTGCAAACCATTAAGTTTACAGCCCGGTTTTAGTGCGGTAAAGGCCCTGTTAACCAGAAACTCTTCGCCTCCACGGCCTCGATACAAATCCAAAACCTACCGCCAGCAAAACTATCGTTGCCGGACTCGGTGTGTGAAACAACTGGTCCTGACCGGACTTGCCGTCCTGATAAAGATTCAGAACACGAATATGTCCCGTGTCCGTCCACCCGCTGTTCTCCGCCGCTTCATAAAACGTGTCCTGAAGCGAACCGGAACTCCATGATTTTGGCCTTTCAGCCTCCAGATACCAGATTACTTCCTGCAGAGCAACCGCAGAACTCTGGCGTCCCGAACCAGCCGTATAATCATAGCCCGAAAGAGTTCCCTCCAGAAACGAGTTGTAAAGATAAGCGGTACGCGGATCAAGCGGGTCCGAGCCCGTGCCGCTGCCGCCGCCGATAGCTGCCGTATTGACCACAGTGTCATAAACAGTGTTCAAGTTAACATGCTCGTCGTACTCCAGACAAAACGACTGAAATGTCCGGCCGCTTTCGCCCGCAGGCTCGACTACCGTCAAAGTAAACTCACCTCCAAGACCGCCGTAATAACCCGCAAGGCGATCGACATGAACCTTTGTCGGATAACAAAGAGCCGACGAACCCGCTAACAGCATAACGACAACAGCTAAGCTAAAACATAACCTTCTCATAATCTGCCCCCCATAAAACTACTTCTAAATCCTGCCGGCTGCACAGAGAAAGAAACAACTAAAACTCCCCCGTAACCGGCAGCTATACTACCAGGCCGCTTTCGCGACCCAACACGCCGACAAAATCCAAAATCCGCACGTTAATCACAGACCGGATTAGTCAATATTACACAAACAGCAGGTCCCAAATGTTGCAATAACGCCCCTCCTGCAAATCCCCTGCTCATCTCCCCTTCAGACCGGATGCACCGTATCTCTCAGTCCACCTACATAAAGCTTAAGAAATACTCCGCACCACACAAATATCGTACCACCCTTTTACGAAAAAATCCGGACTTACCTGCCCTTCGTGCGCTTCTGGCCCCCAATCAATCCCCTTTTTTTGACAACAGCATACCAACTTCGTTCAGGATAATCTGTTCCACTTTGCTAATCTGCTCGTGGATGTTAATCCCTGCCGCGTTCAAATGCCCTCCACCGCCCAGTTTCTGTGCAATACTGCGAACGTCCAGATCTCCCCGGCTTCGCAGCGAAACCTTCACCTCTCCATCTTTCAAACACACGAACAACGCCGCCACATCGAGCGTGCTTATCTTCCAGCATTCATTTATCAAATCCTCCGTATCGCTGAAAACTGCTCCCGTCTCCTCGAAGTCCTTCTGCAAAATCCGCTGTGAGGCATAACGGCCCTCAAAATGAAGCTCCAGGCTGCTCAGCATCGCCGCCAGAAGTCGAAAACGCCCAGGCGTGAAATTCTGGTAAATATGATCATAAATATCCGTTGGATTTAACCCCATACCTATCAACTCCCCACACTCACGGAATACCCGCGAATCCGCGTTGCGAAACCGGAACCATCCCGTGTCCGTCGCTACCCCCACGAACAGCACCTCCGCAATCTTCTTTGTTATTTCCCAGCCGGCGAATCTCAACAAATCAACTACTACCAGGGATGCCGCCGCGGCACTCGTATCCACCAGCTCCACTTCACCCAAACCGTCAGCCGTCGCATGGTGGTCAATAACCAGAACCGACCCCTTATAAGCCTTCAAATAGTCTTCGAAGCCGCGCAACTGGCTGTAGCTGTTTGTATCGAGAATCACAATAAGGTCAGGCTCAAAAAAAACCCCCGACTCCAGTTCCTCCTTACTGACATCCCTGCCAAGCAACGGCACTGCTTCATCGAAAAGAAATTCATACCAGCCGGGCACCTCGGAAAACATCAGAGACTTAACATCTTTGCCAAGACCCGAAAGGACTTCACTCATCGCCACCATACAACCGCAGGCATCACCATCCGGACGAGAATGGGTTACCACCAGCACCGATTCAGACTTTTCTATAAGCTCAATTGCCCTTTGATAATCCTGTTCTGTTACCATAGACCTCATCTCAAAAAAGAGTAAATTCCATATTCTCTGCCAATCTTACGTATTTGTCAAGTTCCCATTTTCGCGTCAACCTTTTTTTTCGCAGTGCTTTGGCTGTAAACATCCGACTTTACTGTCTGTTGCGCATTGTGGCTTGCTCTCAAACACGGATTAGTTACAATTTGGTAGCACAGGGTGAAATTAGTCGCCTTGTTGTGGCTTGCTCTCAAACACGGATTAGTTACAATTATTACAAACGTTGGGACACCTGCTAATATGTTGTGGCTTGCTCTCAAACACGGATTAGTTACAATGGTTGGCGGCCGCGCACCGGCAGCCGCACAGTTGTGGCTTGCTCTCAAACACGGATTAGTTACAATGTTCGATATGACGCTGGCCGCATGGCAGGGGTTGTGGCTTGCTCTCAAACACGGATTAGTTACAATGGTGGGATTAAACCCCACTGATGCTCTACAGTTGTGGCTTGCTCTCAAACACGGATTAGTTACAATTGCCTCCTCCAACGGGCTTATATCCGAGCGTTGTGGCTTGCTCTCAAACACGGATTAGTTACAATCTTGCCCTGAAGGCGGCGCGTACGGGCA
>CAZGGE010000078.1:0-1802 GCA_964524285.1 uncultured Pirellulales bacterium | reverse complement strand
TTGCTCTCAAACACGGATTAGTTACAATCAATTGCAAACGACAGGTTTACAAAGGGAGGTTGTGGCTTGCTCTCAAACACGGATTAGTTACAATACCAATCGCGCAAGGCCTTGTTTCACAAGGCCTTGCGCACAAATTTTTTTAAAATAACTCAAGCTGTCGCGGCTGAACAGGCCCGGCTTTCCGCATTTTTCCCCAGAAACTCTGCATCCGCCCGAACTGCTTATCCGTAATCGTAACAAGTCGAACCTCCCCATCACCCGGCAAAAACCCCTTAATTCGATTGTAATGAACCTCCGCATTCTCCTCACTCGCACAATGCCTCACATACACCGAATATTGTAGCATACTGAACCCGTCCTTCAACAGGCTTTTACGAAATTGCGTATACTCCCGACGCGCCCTCTGCGTATCCGTCGGCAAATCAAACATCGCTATTATCCACACCGCCCTGTACCCGCTAACTATCATATCTTTGGCAAATCAATAAAACGCTGCTCACCACAAAAACACCTCTGCAAACTCGCCATCGTCCGGTGTAACCCCACCATCAAAGGTCCCTTCGCCCCAGCTATCTCCACCTCCTCGTATAACACCTCAAGCAATCTACCTTTAACCTCCTGATTTAATTCTCCATCCATACCTTCACTCTCACAAATTTCCCTCACCTTACGCTCCACAAATCCCCGAAAAGGCTCCAGCATATCATCAGCCAGACAAAACGCATTGTATCTGTTACGGTGATGTATCCCTATCGATGGATGCAGCCCCGCACTGCACAACGCCCTTGCTACCGCCGCACGAACAACGGTATACCCGTAATTCAGCATGTTGTTCGGCGGCGCTCCGTTTATGTCCCTCTTGAAAGCCACCTCTTCAATGTAGTATTTCCAGAATTTCTTACTCGCTTGTGCCTCTATATTATCGGGGTCTCCACTGCGAACCTTACGCCTGATACTCATAAGCCAGTTATATCCTTCACTATCCTCACCGAGAACCTTCGCCTGGTGCTTAACCTTTGCCTGAACAATGTGTTTCCACAATCGCTTCTTTATCGGCTCTTTCACCTCCATCTGCTCGCGAAACCTCTCACTTTGAACCGTATTGCCGTCCAGACAAAGCAGCATCCCCGCCGGGTGATGATTACCCCCGCACAAAACCACCGCCGCCCCCTTCTCCAGAAGCACCGTAAACACCGAATGTGTATATGTTACCCCCTGATGGTCCACTAACAGAACACCGATGTCCTCACACGGTATCCTCCTCAGCTCCTCCCCGTTCCTTCTGAGAACCAACTGACCATGTCTGACACTCAAATGCGTCCTTGCCGACGAAATCTCGACAATACGCTTAATCATCCCCGCCCTGCCAATGCAAATTAATCATTCGCCGGATAAATCCTTCCCAATATATCGACGGCTACCTTTCGCCCCTTTAGGCTATTTGGACTTTTTCTTTGTATAATTGGCGGTTTATCATAATCGCTTACCTTTCCAGCATATGTATGCGGCCTCAATACGATAGTGATACTATCTCCTGACTCAGTTATTTTTTGTACCCTGTGCAAATTTGACTCTCCATCATCTACCTCAAGCATGAAGACTTCGTTTATGGATAGTGAACACACAAATTTCTTAGCTCCGTCAAAATTTCTTCGAACCACTTGCTCCTCGTCTTTTAGACGCCTAACAGCCTCAAACAGCGTAACAATTTCGCCTCCATGCTTCACTTCACCTCTCTCATTCTTGTACCTATATATCTCAATATGGTGATTGCCCCCCGGCGCTACTGCCCGATAAAC